>PBOZ01000013.1 GCA_002724555.1 Rickettsiales bacterium | reverse complement strand
CGCACCGCCGATGGGGGCAACCGGATGACTTTGGGGCGATTGCCGTTTACATCATGTCGAACGCCAGCTCCTATCACACGGGCGATACTTTTCTTATTGACGGTGGTTACAACAAGTTCTGAGCATAGGTATGACGGATGCAATCGAACAGTTAGCAGTACACCTCGTCGAGACCCCTTTCGAGAAAATTGCGCCGGAAGCGTTAAATGCGGCAAAGACGTTCATATTGGACACGATTGGTGTCGCGATTGCGGGTACGACAGGTCCTCATGTAAGCGAACTCATCTCGACAGCTGGTGGTTGGGGCAGCGATGCGACCGCAACAATTTGGGGTTCGTGTGTGAGGTTGCCTGCCCCACATGCCGCCATGGTGAACGCCTACCAAGCACATAATAGCGAATTTGACGCCATTCATGAAGCGGCTGTTATTCATCCAATGGCGTCGATTTTAGCATCAGTCTTTGCAGTCGCTGAGAGAGATGGCGGTATTTCCGGCCGTGATCTATTAACGGCAGCGGTTTTGGCTGTTGATGTCTCTTGTTCGATCGGTATGGGGTCGACCGAAACGTTGAAATTTTTTCGTCCTGCTACAGCGGGCTCTTTTGGCGCCGTTGCTGCACTTGCACGCGTTGGTAAATTCAGTATCAAAAGATCCATCGATGCGTTTGGCGTACAACTCGGGCAAATTGGCGGAACCATGCAAGTTCATGAGGAAGGATCACCACTTCTCGGTATGCAGCTTGGATTTTGCACACGCTCCGCAGTGATGTCTTATGATCTAGCGAAGGCGGGAATATCCGGTGCTAGAAAAGTTTTGGAAGGCGAGTATGGTTACTACGCCTTATTCGAAGGTAGCTCCGATATTGAATATGGTTTTAAAGGTCTTGGTGAGGCTTGGCGAATTTGTGGCGTCTCGCATAAACCATTCCCGAGCGGACGCGCCACACACGGTGTAATTGACGGGTTATTAACACTTCGTGAGCGGCACAATATTGAGGTGTCAGATGTTTCCTATGTGCGCGTGCAAGTTCCTCCGCTTGTCCATCAGCTAACAGGCCGTCCAATGATAGACAATCCGAGCGTGAATTATGCGCGCCTTTGTATCCCGTATGTTGGCGCTGTGGCTTTACAACGTGGCGCCGTTGGAATTGCGGATTTTAAGCCGAATAGATTGCGCGAAAAATGTACGGCTGAACTCGCCAGCCGCATAACCGTACAAGTTCGAGATGTGGGCGACCCAAATGCTTTAGTGCCCCAACGTATTGAAATTCAAACAGTGGACGGTACAAACCATGCGATTGAAATGGCGGATGTGATAGGGAGCCCTGTAAAGCCGCTTTCTCGAGACCTTCATTTGGCGAAATTTCGTCAAAATTGGAAAATCGGAGCAACCTCTCTCCCGGTAGAGGATGGTGAACAACTTATTAATCTGATTGACCAATTGGAAGAGTTAAACGACTGTCGGGAAATTACGAAACTTCTGGTTCCATAATGATGCCAATGACAGAACGTTTTCGATTTTTACAAATAGTGTGTTTGAAATGATAATGGCTGTTTGACAGATAAATATTAAGTTAATTTTTTAAATCGCGTTGATGAAATTTACTGTTGTGATTTTTTGACGTCACAACAATCTTTTGGCTCATAAATTTAGAATTACCAACCGCTACTTATGGCGTTTGCAATCTGGTTGAAGAGGGCGGCTGACTTGTCTCCTAGGCCGCTGTTGCTGCGATTGTAACGGCAATACTAGCGGCAATTAAGCCATACTCGATTGCTTGTCTTCAAATGTTTCGAAATAGCGCCTTTCGGTACCTTTTTGATTTTCGTAGATCGAGCCACCTGATAATGCAGCTGGATAGGGCAGGCGTACAGGCGCCGAGACGGTTCTGGGCTGGTTGGTTGGTTGTCCTTTAACCATCAAATCGTAAAAGCAATGATTGAATTCACCCTTTAGGCCAACCAAAGGCCAAGCGTCACCGGCGGCGTATTCGTGAAGCAATAGTCGCCGTTGACGGTTAGATTTGTTCATTGCTGATCCATGAACTAACCGAACATGATGAATGGTCATATCGCCTGCCTTACCAGTTAGTTTGACGGCTTTGGTGTAATCGAGGTTTTCTAACGCCTCTGGGTCGTTAGGCGCCATAGCGCCGCAAAAGTATCCATCTGCGTGATGGTCAAATGTAGGTCCCTTGTGAGATTTGGGTAATACCATCATTGGGCCGTTCATCTCGTCGCAGTCATCCAAAAGTAAGCCAGTTGCCAGAACGTCGTCATTGGTATGTGGGTAAAAAGCCCAATCCTGATGCCATTCAACTGGTGCTCCATAACCGGCAGATTTCAAATTCATCTTCCCACCATAGAGACGAACGTTAGGCCCTACTAATTGTGAGACTAAATTGACGACTACCGGATCGCGGGCTACTTGATCGAAATAGCCGAAATGGCGGTAGGGTTCTTTCAGTCTGCGTACACGAGGATTTGAGGGTGAGTGACTGTCTTCTAGGTCGTATACATCGTTGTGTTCAGAAATACCCGCCGCATTCGCAACGATTTTATCTGTCTCGCGCTGCAGACGCTTGAGTTTTTCACCAGTGAAAACGCCACGCGCTATCACGTAGCCATATTCGTGGTAAAAATCGATTTCGTCTTGCGTAAGTTTTACCATGATGAAATTTACCTCTCGCAGTCTTAATTTAGTTTATAGAAACGAGCAGCGGAAGACGAGGGATTAAGAATGGAATTTGGCGTTTTAATTCGGAAGATGATCGACGGTGTAATCGCGGGTGATGGGGAAGTGGTGGCAATGTGCTTCACTCCTGACGGGGTTTATCACGATGTATTCTACGGAGCGTTCGAGGGGCGTGAGCGGATTGCAGAGATGATAAGAAACTATTTTCATCGCGATGGTTGCAATTTCCGTTGGGACATACACCAGCCGGTTTCTGATGGAACGACTGGATACGCTCGTTATGTGTTCAGCTATGAGTCGAAGCTTGAAGAAGCGAAAGGCAAGCGAACCATGTTCGAGGGGGTGGCCATCGTGACGCTCAAAGACGGCCTGATCAAAACCTATACCGAGGTAGCAAATTCGGCGTTAGGCCTGCAACGTATTGGGTTTGAACCCGATAGACTGGCACGTTTTATTAAAAAACAAGGTGAAGAATTGGCAGCAAGAGACGAATCTAAAGGGCATCTATAGGCCGACTTAGCTGTCTCCGTTGGCGCAATAACTGTCGTACATTGCGAACGCTAACGACATATGTTTGGTGATTTGCGCGTGTGCCAGCATCGTCTCAATGGTCATGACACTTTTTAATTTTCACATTCATTTAGTGAAACACTCCCTTTTGATTTTTGAACTGCCTGGGACATAAATATCCAACAAGCCTTTGGCACCACGCTTACTTTGGGTGTTTTCTAACCAGAGACGTACGAGGTGGCGCGTGTTATATGCGTCATCACGGTAGGCTGTTCGTGAATGCAAGATAACGAAATTGTTGACGAATTGCATATCGCCGCGTTGGAATTTCATTTCGACGGCCATGCCAGGGCGTTGACAGAGGGCGTCGAAATAGTCGATCACCTCAATTTGTTTATCACTCAACTGCACTCCTTCATGCACGACCCATTCAATCGGATTACGGTTATAGCAGCAATGAAGCAGCCCTTCGCTAAAGCTAAAAACAGGAATACGCATCGGCGAAAGCGGGGGCTCACCGGGGTCATGCTGGCCGCGGCGGTGATGAAAAAAACCGTCCTCTAAAATTTTTAGGTACTCCGGTTTTTCATCGAGAAAAATATTAAAAAGATTTGTGGCACTCAGGAGAAGGCTAGTTCCACCTTCTGCGGGTTCTCCCAAACACAAAAGACCAACAAGATCGGCCCCGTCGGAATGAAAGGGCAGACGCCTATTACTCATATAACCGCGTGAGGTGTGATCGTATGGTTTGTTTTTGTCAGTAACATCAACAATTTGCTCGCCTTCGTAATTTTGTACCATTGCCTGGCCGAAATAAGACGCGATGCCACAGAAGGCGAGTAGATTGTCAGCTCGACTAAATTCATCTGAAGGCCAACCGCGGAGGACAACAAACCCGCGGCCATCCTCGATAATTTCGTACATCCTCGTCAGTGTCTTGCGAAGACTTGGTAGCGGAAATGTGTTAGGCTGAAGATTTTGTGGGGCAATTTGAGCGTCTGTTGCCGCGCGTATAGCGCTTTTAATGTCAAAAATTTGGTTTTTTGAAAGTTCGATCACCCAATTATCTTCATTATTAAAACAGTCATTAGTCCAGACGTTTGCTTCTTGGATGGGACTATATGTGCCGATTTTCATATCTAAGGGCCCTATTTACGAGTAACAGAGACTATTGTTCATCGACTGGAGATCACAAGGATTCAGGTTTTGACTGGAATTTCTTGGATATTGCCCATGGATAAGAGGAAGAATGCGTCTTGGGGTTCTGAGAGGCTTATTGCGGCGCCTGGTTCCATTTTGCCATATACACCTCGGATTGCCCTACCGGTGGCGCCGTGTGACACAACGATTAGTTTGTCGTCTTCAGATGTATAAGCTAGCCATTTCTCGACACGTTTAGACAATAGGGCATAGCTCTCACCGTTTGGCGGCTGGAATTCCCATTTGTTTTCTCGCCTTCGTTCGTAAATGCCAGGCCATTTGTTTTCGATTTCAGTTCGCGTATGCCCCTCCCAATCGCCCCAACTTATTTCTTTTAATTGGTCATCGAAGAGGATCTTGTCATGGCTCCGGCCAATAACGTCGCATATAATTTCAGATGTTTGTTTGGTCCGATTAAGTGGACTGGATAAAAGCGTAAATGCCTCAATATTGTCGATCTGACTCTGTAAGACTTGCCCCATACGAAAGGCTTGAGCACGTCCGCGTTTGGTCAATTTAGAATTCTTATGACCCTGTAGACGCCCTTCGCGGTTCCACTCCGTTTCCGAATGTCGGCAAAGATAAATCAAAAATTAAGCCGCCATTGAACGGGCGATTAGCATCCGTTGAACATCGGATGTGCCTTCGTATATCTTGCAGACCCGCACATCGCGGAAATACCGTTCTGCTGGGAACCCGCCGACATAGCCGTAACCGCCAAGTGTTTGCACAGCATCAGAGCAGACTTTTTCCGCAATCTCGGACGCGAAAAGTTTGGCCATGCTTGCTTCAACTAATCCACCACCATCTGCATCAAAAATACGCGCGGCATGCAGCATAAGATGATGCGCCGCTTCTACTTGAGTGGCCATATCTGCCAGACGGTGTCCAACAGCTTGGTGTTCGATGATTGTCTTGCCAAAGGATTCTCTTTCTTTGGCATAGTCTCTTGCGCATTCCATAGCGGCCCGCGCGATACCGATGGATTGGGCAGCTATGCCAATTCGGCCGGTGGTTAGGTTTTCCAATGCAATGCGGTAACCTTGCCCCTCTTCACCCAGCATCATATCCGGTGGGATTTCTAAGTTTTCAAATGCTAGCTGGCAGAGGTCACTGGCCCGTTGCCCCATTTTGTCTTCTTTCGCGACAACAGTATAGCCGGGAACATCTGTCGGTGTAAGAAAAGCACTAATCCCTCTCTTTCCAGCAGCCGGGTCCGTAACGGCAAATAGAAGACAATAGGCGCCACTCTCACCAGAGGAGATGAATTGCTTGGAGCCGTTAATTACCCATTTATTGCCAACCTTTTGCGCACGCGTTTTCAGGTTTGAGGCATCTGAACCGGTATGGGGTTCTGTTAGGGCAAAGACGGCTTGCATCGTTCCCTCAACTGAAGGCCGGAGGAATGCGTCTTTCTGTGCGTCGGTTCCATATTTGGTGAGCGCTAATCCATTCGGTGAATTGTTAAGGCTCATGTACAGGGACGTCGCAGCATGGCCTGCTGCGATTTCCTCAAGGGCTAGAGCGTAGCTTACAAAGTCTGCGCCAACGCCACCCCATTCTTCCGGCACCACAATGCCCATAAGTCCAATCTCGCCCATTTTCCGGAGTACGTCTTTCGGCACATTACCTGCGTTCTCCCACTCTTCGGCATTTGGTGCGAGTTCTGATTGTGCGAAATTTCGCGCCGTTTCGCGGATCATCATTTGTTCTTCAGTAAACTGCATTCTGGTATCTCAAAAGGTGGTATCGATTAATACAGAGTTAATCTCAGTTTAAGGTAGGGTGCAATGCCACTTGAATGGTATAGCAGCCGGACCATTCTTTACTTCCGCCCGTTAATAAGGAGACGTCCTATGACGATGCTCGACATTCCACAAGACGCACGCCGTGCCTTTGATGTATTGAGCAGTGGCGGCATCGCTATCATGCCGATGGACGTCGGGTACACATGCTCGGGCGGCTCAGCAACTGCGCTGCAAAAGATCTTTGATACCAAAGGTCGCACGGCCGAAAAGCGCAATGCGATGATTGGTGATATGGCAATTCATCGCGAGGTGCATGAAATTGATCAAAGAGGGCGCGATGTCGTCAAAGCTGTCTGTGAGGACCATGGATTGCCTTTCGGTCCGATTGCGCCGTGTAATTTGGATCATCCAATCATTCGAAATTTAGAGCCTGATGCGGTTCCAGGGTCAATCAAGGAAAATACCGTTTGCATGCTCGTAAATGCGGGTTCGTTTCATCGTGAAATCTGCCGGCTGAGCCAGGAAAACGAATTTCCAATTTTCGGTTCATCAGCAAACAAGTCAATGGCTGGGACAAAATTCCGGGTCGAAGATATCGAGCCTGATATCCAGCAGATTGCGGATATAATCATTGACCATGGTCTTCGAAAGTATCACCCGTATTGCGCATCATCGACACTTATTGATTTGCGAACGCTAGAGGTGGTCCGGGTCGGTTCCAGTTATGAGCTGATTGCGGATATTTTGAAACGTTACTTTGACCACGAATTACCACCACCGCCAGACGGGTTTCTTGGCGGGATGCTTGCTTAGCAATCGTTTTGTAAATTTATTATAAATAATTGTTGCCGCATTAGATTGTGTCTCAATACGGTTGGTGAAGAAATATTTATCACATCGGCTCAATTGCCCTTTGGCAAGATGAACCGATTTTAGAGTAATATGCTTCAGCATACTTTGATCGAGAGGAGACTGTCGATGGATACCGGCATGATGTTGTTGTTTACCAACTACGGTTGGGATGACTGTCCAGATGGGCAAGTATGGGATGAGGAATTGCGACTTGCCGGGATGGCGGCTGATTTGGGCTTTGACTGTCTGTGGTCAGCGGAGCATCACTTCAATGACTATTCTTTCGTGCCGGATAACATTCACCTGATGACACATTTGGCTGCGAGCTATCCGGATATAGATATTGGAACCGCGGCAGTCATTCTGCCGTGGCACGATCCTTTGCGTGTTGCGGAAAATGCGGCCGTACTTGATTTGTTAAGCAATGGGCGTTTGCGGCTTGGCATGGGACGTGGGCTGGCAAGACGCGAGTTTGAGGCTTTCCGGATCAATATGGACGAGTCGCGCGGTCGTTTCGATGAGGCGGCCCCAATGATCGTAAAGGCGCTGGAGACTGGCTTTATCGAAGGTGATGGGCCGTTTTATAAGCAGCCACGTACAGAACTGCGACCAAACCCGCAGCATTCCTTTGATGGGCGTATCTATGCCGTTGCGTCGAGTGAGGATTCAGTTGTTTCAGCAGCAAAGCTCGGTGCTCATATCGTGATGTTTGCCGACCGGCCATGGGAAATGCGTTTGCCTGTCATTGAGAAAGGACGCCAGCTTCATCGAGACATACACGGTACAGAACCGCCGCATCCGATGCTGACGGAATTTGTTGTTTGCGGCACCGATTCAGGCGAGTGTGAGGAAGAGGCCCGCCAGTACCAAGGTAAATTCGTAGAAAGTAATTTTTATCACTATGAATTCCTGGGTGAGCATTTCGCGTCGGTCAAAGGGTATGACTCTTATCAGCAGAAAGCAGAGATTGCCCGCGTTGCTGGCATCGACGGCGCCATAGAGGGCTTTATGAAAGCGGCCAGTTGGGGCACGCCTGACAAAATCCTTCGTGGCTTGGAAGAGCGCAGAGCGGTGCTTGGTGAATTCGAGCTTAACGTTGCGTTTCGATTTGGTGGGACTCCGTTTGATGTAGCGGAGCGGGGGCTAAAACTCTTTGCGGAGGAAGTGTTGCCTGTCCTCAAAAGCTGGCATTAGATTTCCAAACCGGTATCCCAAAAAACCCCCGTCATCATGCCGAGTGCCTCGCGCGCGACGGATCCGAGTATATGCTCGTTTGGTCCGTGTTGGGCGCAAGCTGCGTAGGAATGTGGTAGCCAGATTGTTGGCATTCCAATCAAGTTGGCGAAGAGATCGTTCGGGATTGAACCACCAATATTTGGCAAAATTACCGGGTCCTTTCCAGTGGCTGAGGCAACTGACTGGGCCGCTCGGCGCACCCAAGGATCATCTGCATCCGAACGGGTCGCAACCATTGAGCTTTTACGCGCCGGCTCAATGTCGACCTCTGGAAAACCTTCTCGGTCAAGATGGCGCCGAAGTGCAGGAATGATGTCTTCGTGATTGGTTCCGACAACTGTACGCAGTTGAACGATTGCACGGGACGATGGATAAATCGCGTTCACCGGTTTGTTAATGTCGCCGTGCTCAAATGCCAAGACTGCAAAGCTGTTCCAGCCAAAGAGCCGTTCTGAGATTGTGAGCGTTTCTTCGCCCCAGTCAGTATCGATTTCTGGCTCGCCTTCGCTGACCACCGGGCAATTGTTCAAGGCCGCCCTTACGCTGTCCGTTAACGAAGTAGGTCGCCACTCCGGAATACGTATCTGGCCTTGCTTGTCGGTAATACTGGCGATGGCTTGTGTCAGAATAATGCCCGGATCCTTTATGATTCCACCCCAGTTGCCGGAGTGGAACGCACCGTCCCGCAGCTTAACAGAGAGCGCTATATTCTGGCTGCCTCGCGAGCCAAGCATCACCGTCGGTGTTGCGGAATTGAGGCGTGGGCCATCCGAGGCAATGAGCACGTCGGCGGCGAGCCGTTCTTTGTGCATCTCGCAGAAAGTGCCGAGCCCATAGGATCCGCGTTCCTCGCCCATCTCCATCAATATTTTGCAGTTGAAGCCAAGTCTGCCTCGCGTCCGTAATACGGTTCGAAGGGCGGTAAAATTGATCCAATGCTGACCCTTATTATCAGCGGTACCCCTTCCATAGATGCGGTCGTCTTCAATGACTGGCTTCCATGGGCCAAGACCGTCCCGCCACATGCCTTCCTGGCCTGGAACTACGTCACCGTGCCCATAAATTAAGACCGTTGGGAGGTCATCGGCCTCATAACGTTCGGCGATCATCAGTGGTGTCCCGTCCGGCTCAGGGTTATCGAAGCACTCACAGCTAAACCCATCCTCAGAAAGATAAGGGACGATCAACTCTTGGAGATAGCCGTGCAAGATTGGTATGGCGTTTGGATCTTGGCTAACGGTCGGCATTTCAACGAGGCGGGATAAGTCTTCGACAAATGAGCCATCGTCAAAATAGGCATGGGCAGTTGCAATGGCACTTTCGCGAAGGTCGGCACGATTGCTCATGGGTTTCACCGAATACGTTCTAAAATAGTAACGCAGGCAACGGCCTCCTCAATACCATGCATGCCACCACCGTTTTCTGCTATTCCGAAATGTGCATCTTCAACCTGCCGAGCACCAGCTTCGCCTCGTAATTGTCTGGCCAATTCATAGATCTGCCCCAGCCCTGTTGCGCCTATGGGGTGGCCCTTGGATTCTAGGCCACCTGACGGATTTACGGGAATTCGACCGCCAATTGTGGTTGCCCCGCTTTCGGCAAGTGTGCCGCCTTCACCGATTTTACAGAAGCCTAAATTTTCTGTTTGCATAATTTCGGCAATGGCCGAGGCATCATGTACCTCGCTGACAGACATGTCTTCTGGACCCGCGCCGGACTTCTCATAAGCAAGATTGGCGGCTAAACGGGTCACATGTAAATTGCCATCGTCCGGATCACGTTCGCTGCCGGTGGCGATGACTGAAGCCGCAACTTTTACTGCTCGTGATTTGTCAAATCGGTCAAGGGCGTCTTCTGAGCAGAGAATGGCGGCGGCTCCACCATCGCTAATTGGAGAACACATTGGAAGTGTTAGTGGCCAAGAAATTTTGCGCGCCTCTAAGACTTCGTCGACTGTGAAGCTTTTACGAAATTGCGACAGCTCATTATGAACAGAGTGATTGTGATTTTTTGCGGAGACTGCAGCCATCTGGCGCTGGGTTGTGCCGTGTAGCTTCATATGATGTTTGGCAATGGCAGCATACACGTCCATGAAAATACTGCGTTTGCCGGTCTCCTCACACGCCTCTGGTGGCTGTTCAAACCCGTTTGAAAGAGCCATCAATCCGCTGAGCGTGGCGTCTCGTCCGTGAACATCAATGGCTCCATCGAAGACAGCCATGTTTTTGGCTTTATCCGGCGTTATCATCTTTTCGGCTCCGACCGCCAAAGCTATGGAACTGTCACCAGACCGGATGTCCTTGCAAGCGAGAGAGAAGGCCGTAGAGGCGCTGGCACAGGCGTTCTCCACATTGACCACTGGCACACCCTGTAATCCAATTGACCGAAGCGCGACTTGGCCTGGGATCATATGTTGGCCTTCTAAAGCTCCTTGTGTTGCATTGGCGAAATAGGCGGCCTCAATTTTATCTATGCCAATCCCTGCATCCATGAGCGCCGCGTTTACTGCATTGCGGGCGATATCCTTCACCGATTTGTCTGGAAGGGAGCCAAACTTAGTCATGCCGATGCCGACGAGATAAACATCCATGTTTTTTGTCTCCAAAACAGTGGTGCCCTGGAAAGGGCGCCATGTTTCGATTATTGACGCCAGTCGTTAATTGTCTCGCGCTCGAGTTTTCGCAGCATTGCTGGCCACTGCATATTCTTCGAGGCACTGCCGCCCTTGCCGAAGATTTTCTTGCCTATATCAATTGTGTAATCCTGAACCTCTTTCGTTGGCAGGTGTAGTTCCTGGCCCATGCTTAGAATATCCACCTGATATTGGCAGGCCATTTCCATTCGGTACATCCAAAAAAAGGCTTCCCCGATAGTTTCGCCGACAGTTAGGAGGCCGTGGTTACGTAATACGAGAATGTTACCGTTGCCTAGGCTTTTGACGATGCGTTCACGCTCATCGTGATCCAGCGCAACGGACTCATAGTCGTGGTAGCTGACAAAACCGAGGATGGTTAGCGCTTTTTGATGATAGGGCAGCAATCCGTCTTTCATGCATGCGACGGCATTACCCGCACGGGTATGGGTGTGCAGCACGGCGTTCATTTCATGCGATGACATGTGTACAGCAGAATGAATGGTGAAGCCGGCCGGATTAATTGGATAATCGCTCTCACCAATTGTATTACCGTCTTGGTCGACTTTAACGAGCGAGCTTGCTGTTATCTCACCGAAAAGCATGCCATAGGGGTTCAGTAGAAAGTGGTCGGTGCCCGGAATACGGAGCGAGATGTGCGTGCCGAAAAGATCGCTCCAACCGTAGTGATCAACGAGGCGGTAGCACGCGGCAAGGTCGCAACGTGCTTCCCACTCTTCTGGGGCGTAATCGCCAGGGACGGGGCCGTACTTGCTCAGAGCAGCTGAAGACATACTAAAAATCCTTTAAATGCGTTCGGTTAGTCAACGAGATAGGGCACAGGGACCCGATTGGCGAGCGGCTTGAGATAGTCGGGGTGGTAGAGGCTCCTTACTTCGTGTTCGAATGAAAAAACGACTTTGCCTGACCGTGGACTGAACATTTTCTCGAAGCGAAATTGTTCTTCGAAATCAGGGCGCATCAGCATCTTTTTCGCTTTGAATTGTTGATAAATTTCCTGATAGCGAGTGACATAAATGGCCACGTGGTTGGGATGGTCGACGGGCTCATAGTCGGGCTTCTCAATAAAGTGAAAATGTTGGTTAGCACCAACGGTGACAGTTGCCATTGAGTATTTGCCCCGCTTTGCAACTCTTGTTGGTGCATAAACGATTTTCTCATAGAAGTCAGCGATAGTCTTTGCTGCGCCAACTGGGGTCCAAAAATTTACGTAAGAGATCGCCTGTGGCATTCGGCCAGATAGCTCGCCCGCCTGATGGACACGCAGTACATGGCCCCAAGGTGAAGTCACAGTCAGCGTTTTTCCGACTTCCTTCACAGAAAACTCGGTACCCTTTAGCTCGCGGGAGATCCGTTTCATATTCCGGTGCACTTTTTTAATATCCGCGACGCTCACGCCGACCTCACCTGGAAATGGCATTGCTTCGCCGCGCGGTGTATGGAATTGCTGACGACCTACATTAATCCACATATTTCGTGTTCCAACCATTCGTGTTGGATCGCGGGTAAATCCCAACCCCTCGCAAAAAAACAACATGGCAGGCCCAAGATCTGGGACGCGGTAGTTAACATGCTCAAATTGTGTAACAGCTCCAATTTCGGGAGTGGGATATCGTTTTCTGGCGGCCATTTTGGTTTGTCCTGGTTACAAAACTGACTGTGTTACAACCAATAACATTATATTGCTTATCTGCCTTTTGGCCATTTTATAGATTATGGCTCATAGCACCTGTCCATAAACACGAACTTAACCAAAAAAAGAACTGGATAATTCAAGGTATTATTTTAAAAATTGATTAATAGTTTTTTTTAGATAATTAGTGATATTATGATCTTTAAATTTAAATAACTCAATTTCGCGAATATAATCAACTTCGCCAAAATCTTTTAAAAAATCATCTAAAAAATATATATCTTTTCCTGTTTTAACAAACGCTATAATGCATAGTACGTAGGATCTAAAATCTCTAATTTCTAATTTTTCAAACCAATCAATCGATTTTTCATACTCTTCGGAAATGTAATACCCAACAATTATGGAGGATATTATATTATCTACACTACCTTCTACGCCTAGGTTTGGAGATAAGTTATACGACTTTATCAACATTGATAACGATTCACGTCCTAAGCCAGACAAAGCAAGTGCGGTACCATAAGCCCAAAGTATTCGTGGATCATTGGGGTTTAAATCTGTTGCTTTTTTGCCGAACTCTATAGCTTTTTTATGATCGCCATATATGGTAAGATGGACGCGGCTTAACATCCTATAGCATTCAAAGTCGTTTTGATTAATTTCAAGCGCTTTATTTATGCATTCCAGGACATCGTTTTTCGATATATCTTCTGATTCTTCAAAGAATCCTCTCGAAATACCGCCTCCTACTGTACATGCCTTCCAAGCATAAGCTGCGCCATTTTCTGGATCAAGTTCTATCGATTTATTGAAATACTCTAATGCAATCGGATGGGTATCTTTCTTATATTTGTGATGTAATACCTTACCCTTAAGGAGGTACTCATATGAGCTAAGATTTTGTGTTGGTTTTCGTTCCGCTCGATCTAACGTTGAAAATTCTATTTCTCCGACCAACGGAAACATCACGCTTCGCACGATATCATCTTGAACATCAAATAAATCTTCAATTTCTCTATCATATCGCTCTTTCCAAAGCACATCAGCGTTATCCGAGGACAATAACTCAACTGACACTCGAACCCTATTCCCAGATGATCGAATACTGCCGGTAAGAAAGAAATCGGCTCCGTAATTTTCTCTTAATAAACTTAAGTCGATGGCATTGTCTTTTATAGATGTTGTTGTTGCATTCGACATAACTTCTATGTCTTTGATTAGAGAGAATTCTGTAATAAGGTCTTCAACGATGCCGTCTACTAGATCGGAGTTGTCTTGGGAATTATTGGAATTTCGAAATGGCAATACAAGTAGGCGAATTTTTGAATTATTGGCCTTAATTACGTTGGGATAATCCGAATGTTTTAAATTATCTCCTTGGATATTTATCTGAAATACGGGGAATTCACCGTCAATATTTTTAAGGTTTTTGTTGCCGATATGTTCAGATATTAAGTTAATTTTTTTTGATATATACTGATGAACATTTTCGGAAATTAAAATTTCACCAGGGTCACAAACTCCTTCCAGCCGTGCTGCAATATTAACCCCATTACCAAAAATATCACCGTCTTCAATTATTACATCGTCTAAATGAATGCCAACCCTGAATTGCATGGTTGGAATGTTTTTATTTGTTTTATTGCGGTCAAAGAGGAGGTTTTGAAAATCTATTGCCGCATTGACACAGTCGACTGGGCTATTAAATTCCGCAATTACCGAATCACCAGCTGTGTTAAAAACACGTCCGCCATACTCGTTTATCGTTGTTTCTATGATGGTTCGGCAAGCCTTTACACCGTCGAGGGTGGCAGTTTCGTCTTCGACCATTAAGGCGCTGTAACCCACACAGTCGGTTGCTAGTATCGTAGCTAATCGACGCTGTATCTCAGGCATTGCACGGTCCTATTTTGAAAATACGCAGGAATTTTGCAATAATATAGGTTGACGCGACCGGTATCAAAAATGAATTCATGTGTTTTGACGCGTTAATACTCGGTAATAATCGTTCTGTCTTATTGTGTTATGGAATACTCATGTCCGCTTAAAAACACATTTTTCCCGTGCGCCCGTCGCAGCAATTCAATTAGAGGCCTATCTTTCCGATCAATTTAACGAGGTTCGCATGTCGATATCCCCAACGATGAGGAGGGCTGACTATAACGAGGGCCATGCTGCGAGCCTTCCGATCTCTGTAGACCTGCCGCTGCCCGAGCCAGACGTGTTCCATGACCCCATTAGTTTTGATTGCAATGCAACGGTCAATCCTTCAGAGGCGGCGCATTTTAAGGAACACGGGTTTATCGTGAAACGTGGTCTTATCAGAGATGCAGAGGTATTCGTTCAAATCGAAGACCACATGTGGAACAATGTGCCACGGGGTTTGATGCGTCGTGATGACCCCAATAGTTGGATTGATACTCCAGGTCAATGTTGGACTGAGCGCGATTCTTTGGAAGTTGGTATGCTGCTAGAGGGCAATTGGAAAATGCGCTCAAAGGAGGGTATAGGCACCGAACCTTTTTTAATCGGAAAAATTGCCAATCACCCCAATATGCGGTCTATCGCAAGAATATTGATGGGTGGAACGCCAGCACTATCGCGCCGGGTTCGTGGAATTTACAGTGTGTTTCCCTCTCGGCCTGGCTCGGTGGGGCGTTACAGGCCTCATGCGGATTATATGGCCGCCCATTTGTCGGCGATGGTGATTAGTAGCGAAATCAACCCGAGAGGGGGTGGCTTCATAATTTGGCCGGGTTCACATAAGCGGTTGCATCCATATTGGAGAACAGTTCATGGTGGAACAATGATATCTGCGAAAGCGGAGCCGTTCCTGACGGCAAGGGAACAGATCCTTCGTGATACTATGCCAGTTGAATTCAATGGAAAACCTGGTGACGTGATTTTCTGGCATCCGCGCGCTCTGCATTCTGCTGGCCTCAACCACTCTGCGGATAACGGCTCTCCCGCAGTGCGTATGATCATACCTTGCGATTATCAGATTGCGGGCAGAGATTATTTCGACGATGAGGATTACGGTCCAGGTGCGGATTACCAATGGTGGATTGATACCCGGAACTTTGCAAGTGATGTAGCTCCCTCCGAAAATAATATTTGGGATGATTGGGGGATATGAGCCGGGTCTTTGGCGCTCTATATGAAGCTTTTAAAGAGCAAGAAATTTAATCCTGAACCACAGCGCCTCTATTATGTCCGAAGCGCTCTAATAGGACGTCTTCCAGCGGTACGCCTTTGGCAGCAAAATGCCCGCCAGGACGACGGCGGAATTGTTTGTTGAGCCAGGGAGCAATTGGTTCATTACCGTTATCTAGCTGTTTTGCTTCTTCCATTATCATACGGCGGAATTTGACAACGCATCCGTCGGTTTGCGTTAGAGTTTCCCGCGTGCGGTCAACGATCCGACCTTGGCTTTGTTGGATCATGATGTCTTGCTCCGCAAGGCCCTTGACCCCGGTGAAGGTCGTGTTCTTCTGAAGCTCGCGGTCGATCATGTAGTCGTTCGAACGGTTCCGCACGGGTTTAAAGTTCTCATCTACTTCGGCTATTATACCGTGTCCAACAGTGGCAAGCTTCTCGCGCTCTTCGTTGCCAAGATGACGATCCGGGTTCCAGGCGTAGCAGTACATCCAACAGGAAATATCGTCTAAAGGCACCAACGAGAAGCCGTAATAGGTTTCACCTGGCATAGTTGAAGGTCCGGTCCCTGCCGCGGGCAATGAGAACTGGGTCATTCTCCAATAGCTCTCGCCATCGGCGTCGCGTTCCCAGCCGACAACGAAGCCGACTTCGTGCTCAAGGATTTCAAACCTAGGAATTGGGTCATTGCGGATCCAGTTCAGACGCTTTTCGTCGACTGGTGCAAAGGGATGGTGACTAGATTTGACGCTGGGCGCGGGCACATGAAGAAAGGAGAAGTGTGCACCATCAAGATCACCCTCCATTGCCTGAGCCCAGTTGCATTCCATTAGTTGCTTGGTGACGAAACGCTTAGCTGGTTCCATGTGAATGAATTCGAAATCTGGCAGGTTTGGAATTTTATTTTGCGCTTTTGCCTCCGCTGGTGGGCCCATATAGGCCCAAATTATCTCACCTGCTTCTTTTGTTGGATACGAGAGTACTTTCATTTCTTTTTGCATACGTACACCGGGAGGAACGTTTGCAAGGTCGACTGCTTTACCATCTACGTCGAATTTCCAGCCGTGATACACACACCGAAGTCCGCACTCTTCATTTCTCCCGAAGAATAGGTCAGCCCCCCGGTGTGGGCAGCGTCGGTCGAGTAATCCGACCCGGCCCTCGGTATCTCGGAAAAGCACCAGTTCCTCGCCCATTACCGTAACCTTTTTGGGAGGACCATCTCGTTCCGGGAGCTCTTTTGATAAGGCCACCGGCTGCCAAAAGCGTCGGAAATATTGCCCCATCGCGGTATCTGAGCCGGTTTTTGTCAACAATTCGTTCTCTTCAACGGTGAGCATAGCGGTTCCTCCCTTCGCTACATTTTAACATACTATGTTTTGTAAGATGCGGAAATATCTTGACGCCGAGTAGATGTTGTCACTTGAACGGTATGGATTTTATTATTTTCATTAACCGACCGGATTAGGCATCAGGCGGAATGAATGTCGCTTTGGCAGCCTTGCCCCGACACCTGCAGCGGTTTAGCGTCCATCACGAATAATATGTGACCAGGAGGGAGTGGCATGCGTCAGGATCAATGGGGCCATGAAGTCACGGCAGCGAGTGATGAAGCCGTCGAAGCGCTCGATACAACGGTTACTGCCTATCTTGGCTTGCGCCTTGACACTGGAGATCATCTAAAAGCGACTTTTAAGGCGGATGCAGAGATGCCTATGGCGAGTATTGCTCGGGGCAACTTTATGCAGCTTTTTTGCCATAGCGGTTTACTGAAACGGACTGACGAATCCATCTCTGGAGCCGAAGCTGCAATTGCCCAACATGGTGCTACTCGGCGGGAGCGATTGCATCTCGCGGCATTGAAAGCCTGGCGGGCTGGTGATTTGCGTCAAACCTTGGATCTATGGGAAAGCATTCTGCTTGATAATCCTAATGATGTTTTGGCGCTCCGGCTCGCGCATTTTCTGCACTTTTATCTTGGTGACATGCAGAGTATGCGGGATTCGGTCAATCGCGTTATGTACGCCTGGGATGCATCAGTTCCGGCTTATGGCTTCATAAAAGGGATGCAGTCCTTCGGCTTTGAAGAAGCGGGTTTATATGAGCCGGCCGAGACAGCGGGGCGCGAGGCCGTCGAAATTAATCCGCAGGACGCCTGGTCGACACACTCGGTGGCCCACGTGTTAGAGATGACTGGCCGGCACGAAGAAGGGATCGACTGGCTCGAGGGCCTTTGCGGTAATTGGGGTGGGGTAAATAACTTTAAGTATCATACCTGGTGGCATCTTGCGCTTTATTATCTTGAGCGAGAGGATTTTTCTAAGGTGCTCGACCTATATGATACGGAATTTCGTAAAGAGCCAACGGACGATCACATCGATATTGCCAATGCGGTCTCTATGCTTGCGCGTTTAGAAATGCGCAACGTTAAGATCGGTGCGCGCTGGGATGAACTGGCCGATATTTGTGCAAAGCATGTGGATGACCATCTTTTCGTATTTCATGACGCCCACTACATAATGGCATTGGCGGCTGCAGGCCGTGATAAGGATGTTACGCACATGCTGAAATCTATGGAAGAAGCTGCAAATAATACAAATACGACGGAGGGGCCGGTCTTTAAGGAGGTTGGCTTACCCCTCTGCCGCGCGATCGTTGCCGGGCGCAAAGGAGATCATGAAGCGGTTGTCGATCTCATTGCGCCAATCCGCTATCAAATTTACCGTATCGGCGGCAGCCATGCGCAGCGTGATGTATTTGCGCAAATGCTGGTTCATGCGGCCGTTACTGATAGACAGCACAAACTTGCACGGTCATTGATTGGCGAACGGGTTGAACGCCGCCCGGGCAGTTCCTTAAATTGGCGTTGGCTCGGAGAAGTGCTTGATGGGCTTGGAGATATGAGTGGCGCAGCTGGGGCACGTCGTAAAGCTGACGAACTTGTTGCAATTTAATTAATAAGGAAGAAACGAATGGCATTGGAAAATAAAGTCGCGATTGTTACCGGTTCAGCCCGAGGCATTGGGGAGTCAACGGCAGTTATGCTCGCAAAGCAGGGCTTTAACATAACTGTTAATTACGCAAGTAGCGAAGATGAAGCAAAAGATACGAAGGCGCAGTGTGAAGCTAAAGGCGTTGAAGTATTGTTAATTCAGGGTGATATCGCGTCGGATGCTGATTGCAGGCGAATTGTTGATGATACAATCGCGCAGTGGGGTCGTCTTGATGTGCTGATCAACAACGCTGGAACCACGACTTATGTAAATCATATGGAGCTAGAGAAATTGACGCCGGAGGTTTGGGAGCGCACATTCTCTGTCAATGTGTTCGGCACGTTTCAAATGGTGCGTGCGGCAGAGAAACCGCTACGAGCCTCAGGAAACGGCTCAATCGTCAACGTGGGTTCCATCGCCGGTGTTGCTGGTATCGGTAGTTCCATTGCCTATGCCGCGTCGAAGGGTGCGGTGAACACGATGACCCTGTCGCTCGCTCGCGTGCTGGCGCCGGAAATCCGCATTAATACAATTTGTCCAGGCTTCGTCGGCACAAAATGGCAACGTGATGGACAAGGTGACGGTTATGAAGAGTATGTGAAGGGGGTTGAAGCTGGGACGCCGCAGCGACATGCCTGTACCGCCGAAGATATTGCCGAGAGTGTCGTGCAAATGGCCTTGGGGCATCGCTATATGACAGGTGAGACGATACTTGTTGATGCCGGCAGTCATCTTGGTTTCTCACCGCTGGTCGCCCGGTAACCGAATTCGTTATGCGCTTGATCGGCCGCATATTTCTTTATCTCCTGGCTGGGCTTGGCACGCTTACCGTAGTCACTCTGGTTACACTGGTCGTTATTGTATTTCAGATGGGAGAGCGTGAACCGCTGCCGGATAAGATTGTGCTCTTAGTGGATCTGGCACGTGGTGTGAGTGAAAGCCGAACGAGTGATTTGTCTTTTGGCCTTGCTTCGAAGGAAGGCCCATCACTACGGCACGTGGTCGATACAATTTTGCGCGGTGCTGAAGATGACCGGGTCAAAGGGTTAGTCTTAGATATTGGTGGTGCGCGTATTTCAGTGGCGCATGTCCAGGCACTTCGCCGTGCCGTTTTAAGCTTTCGCAAAGCAGGAAAACCTACCTTTGCGTTTGCAGAGAATTTAGGTGGTCTTGGTAATGGCACACTTGCCTATTATCTCGCGAGTGCGGCCGAGAAAGTCAGTATGCAGCCTTCTGGAACTGTGGGACTGATCGGCCTTGCGGTCGAAGCGCCGTTCTTTAGCGATGCTTTGGATAAGTTTGATATTGCCCGTCGTGTCCAACAGCGCCATGAATACAAGACAGCCGGTGAAATGTTCGTGCGCCGGGGTTTTAGTGACCAGGCAAGACATTCGTTAACAAAGCTGATCAATTCATGGATGGAGGATATAACTGCAGCTGTCGCTGCAGCACGAAAACTGACCGGCGAACAAGTCCGTAAGTTAACCGACAAAGGTCCACTTCTCGCTAAAGAAGCCCTGGCGCAAGGATTAATTGACAGCCTTCACTACCGAGATGAATTCGAGCAATATGTCGAAGCGAATGTTGGTGGCTTTGTAAAAATCGTTTCTTTGGACCTGTACAATAGATTTAAATCGCCACCGCCTGAAGATGCCAAAGCAGTTGCGTTAATTGAAGGCATTGGTGCGATCATTCCTGGTCGTGGCAAGCATTCGCTTTTGGATCGCAATCGAAAGTTCCATGCTGATAATGTAGCCGAAGCTATTCGAAGTGCCGCCAAAGACCCGTCGATCGCTGGCATCATTTTGCGGATTGACAGTCCGGGCGGATCCTATGGTGCAAGTGATACGGTTTGGCGCGCCGTGCATGTGGCGCGTGAGGCTGGTAAACCCGTGATCGCAAGTCTTGGACCGACAGCGGCGTCAGGCGGATACTTCGTTGCGATGGGTGCAGATAAAATTATTGCAGAAAGCGGCACCATTACTGGATCAATTGGCGTGTTAACGCTCAAATTTACAACCAAGGAATTATGGCGGAAGCTTGGAGTTGACTGGGATAAGGTTGCGTCCAATCCGAGGGCAACACTGCCAAGCCAAGTTGAGGATTATCCTCAGGGTGGCGCACAACGCATGTCGGTAATTTTGGACGCTATCTATGCAGACTTTTCGGGGAAGGTGGCGAAGGCGCGCAATCTGACGGCACAGCAAATTGATGCTGTGGGTCGTGGGAGAATTTGGAGTGGTAAGCATGCACTTTCCGCAGGTCTTATTGATAAGGTGGGTGGTATCAATACCGCAATTGGTGAGATGCGTAATCTACTCGAACTGTCACCAGAAATACCAATTCGTCTTGTTGATTTGCCGGGGCCTACGAAATTCGAGCAGGTTCTAACTGCACTACAGCGACAAGGCATTGATGTTATGGAGCTGTTGGATTGGCTAGTTACTGCGCGCATGACAACATTCGAAAAGACATTTGTGGCACTAAGCAAACAGGCCGACGTTTTTCTGCCACCTGTCGGCATTTTGCAGATGCCAACGTGGCGTATAGCGGACTAGTTCTTAGAGACATTGAATGAAACCGCTCGCGTATCTTGGTGTTGTTGTCGGCCTTTCACTTATTGCTTGGCTGATCATTTGGCATGACGCTGGCTCTATTTCGATGGCGCTATTTGAGATTAACTTTGGCATTCTTTACTTGCTACCAATCTATGCGATTTATTTGTCGATGGGCGTTATCTCATGGCGACTTTTATTCGCCCCGGGGCGAGAGCCATCATTTGGCTGGTCACTCAATGCAATTTGGATTGGCAGTGCGGTTAATACGTTGTTGCCGGTTGCATCACTTGGTGGAGAGGCGGTAAAGGCACGATTGTTGACATTACGCGGTGTCGATGCGTTGGAAGCCGGGGGCTCGGTTTTGGGAGATACGACCGTGCAGGCTTTGTCGCTTGCTCTTTGGGGTTTGATTGGGGCAGCCATGCTAGCCGCGTTGAGCTTTGAAAGCGATATGTTGTGGGCGGCATTTCTAGCCGCGGGGCTATTTTGCGCAGGCGTTTTTGTTTTCGTACTGCTTCAACGTAATGGCATTTTTGCCTTTCTAGGTAAAAGGATTGTCGGTCAAAAGTTTGGTAATCTTCTTCTAAATTTTGACCAGCATGTCCGAGAGATTTACGATAGGCCCGGCCGGGTAATAGCATCCACTCTCGTCAGATTGGCGTCGCGTATATTTTTGACGATGGAGATTTGGATTGCGGCTTGGTTGATTGGCCAACCCATATCTCTTGTTGAGGCGATCATGATTCGAAGCTTGACCGGTGCTGTACGAGGCGCGGCCTTCTTCATCCCGAACGGGCTTGGTATTCAAGAGGGTGCGTTCATGGTATTTGGCTCATTGATCGGCATCCCGCCTGGCTATTCCTTGTCGTTGTCGCTCATCGTTCGCGTGCGCGAAATAGCAGCCAGTGTACCAGCGTTGTTCGTCTGGCAGGCGATCGAAGGCCGAAGCTTAGTAAAGGTATTGAAAGAGAAATCGTCATAGGTGCATCCAGCCAAGCCACTGACTGGGATATTGAATGACATAATCTTCCAATGTATCCGCAAAGGCAACTGCCGCTCGCTCAATCTCCAAACGCCGCGGTGCATTCTTGTTCAATTCAATAGGCGGCAGAATATGAATTTCGTGAGAGCCGTCGGCTAACCGTATGGGGAATACGGGCAACAGTGCCGCATCGCGGGCGTATGCTAGATGGGGCCCGCCGGGCGCGACCTTGTGGGTTCCATCCATGAATGGCGCTTCCACTAATTGGTCCGCATCGCCTCTGGTTGTTAGCGAGATAATTCCATTATTTTCGAGGCGTCGATAAAGCAGCCTTAGAGCGGCCGTTGGTGCTAAATTTGTTCGTTCTACGCGTTCAGGGAGAAACTGATTTTCTGCGGCAGTGCGAATTGGGTTCAAATAACGAATGCCAAATCTCGTATTAGAAAATCCGTGGCGGATATGACTCAGATGGGTGTATTTGAAACCCTGATCGGCCAGTACCTTGTAATAAGGGATTGCGTAGTGAGCAAAATGTGCTCGCCAGAGCACGGCACCATTCCCTTGTTCAAGCGCTGCGTTAAGGAATTTTAGCCCGTGAATTTTTACGTTGCCTTTCCAGGTGTGTGTCAAATGTGTCCGTAGGATATTGCATAACGCCAGTAAATCTTCGGCCGCAACAGCATTTGGTATACCCGTGGCAGGGAGTGGTAGTGATCGGTCGCCTACCAAAGCTTTTATTTTTTGCGTGAGGCGTTCTTGATCGTTCGTGAGCATCGCAGCATTAATACGCGCCGCCGCTTGACAGAAATTCGCTAAGCTGGAATTCGGGAGAAGTCCGGAAATTAACATTAGGATCGGTAATCCGAATAGGTTTCCTATATCGGACCACGATATCAATGGATAGTTTGCGCTGTGTGTTTCCAAATTAGGTTCACGTATCTGAGTGATTAGTTGCCCATTTTTCACGCAATCTGTCGCGATTCAAAATAAGCCATTGAGCTGCGATAATGGTAAGCGCGTATGTAAATTTGCCACACAATAAGTCTGATTGGAACTCATCAAATGGCATAACGAAGACTTCAGTTTCTTCATGCTCCGATGCGGTGCCACCCACAGTCAGCACTGACCGAGAATCTACACAGCCGCAAAATACGGAGACGGGCTCCCGCACACAACCCGGACTAACGTTGTAGGAACAAATTTTTTCGAGCTTATCAATTTGACAGCCCGCTTCTTCCATGGCCTCCCGCCTAACGGTATTCATAGGAAGTTCGCCGTTATCGCAGAGGCCGGCTACAGGTTCTAACTCCCACCCACTCGAACCGGCCATTAGGGCACCTGGACGAAATTGGCGGACCAGGACAACAGAATCATTAAGCGGATCGTAAGGTAAAACAGCAGCGGCGGCCCTGCGTTCGAATATTTCACGCGTAACGTTTTCGCTCCATTCGCCATTTAGGCGGCGGTACTGATATGTAAGCTCCGTCAGTCGGTTGAAGCCTACGTAAAGTGTCTCACGCTGGATTATTTTGTGTCGGTCCAAGGTGTTCTCTAACGGGTGAAGTGGCGGTTTGCCAGAGCGTATCTGGAAAAGTGTTTTGGTTCGTAGAAGGCGATGTGGGAACCCGCATTTTCGAACTCAAACGGCACCAGTAAAAAATCTTCGAGTGCTTCTAAAACAGACTGATGCCGTCCAGGTTCGACAAAAAATACGAAAAACCCACCGCCACCTGCTCCGAGTAATTTTCCCCCAAGAGCACCCGCATTGCGCGCACGCTCATACATATCATCGACAAGGGCTGTAGAAATTTTGTCGCTTATACTTTTCTTCAGAAGCCAGGCCTCGTGCAGGAGCCGACCAAACTCATTAATGTCTCCTGTACCCGATAGTATTTTTGCAGCCTCTGGGACCAGATCCAGAATTTCCTGCATGACCGTCGTCTTTTGAGGTATGGATTCAATTTGGCTTTTTGCCACCTCGGACGCGGTGCGCGAAACACCAGTATAAATAAGCATTAAGTGATGCTGAAAAAGTTCTTTGCGCATTGGCTCAATCGGAACGGGGTTAACCCGGTATTCGCTATCCTGATCAAATTCGACAACATTCAGGCCGCCATAGGCAGTCATGATTTGATCCTGGATACCCACATTTTCCCTAAGGATATCTTGCTCTAAATGTATCGCTTGCCGGGCCAGCTCACTTTTAGATGTCATTTTACCTTCCAGTGCGCGTAAGGCATGAAGAATACCGACCGAAAATGATGAACTTGAACCCAGACCAGACCTTGCGGGAAGATCGCCGTCATGGTGGATTTCCAAGCCTTGCTCAACATTCATGTAACGAATGGCCTCCCGAACCGCCGGGTGTATAATCTCGTCTACATGGTTGACGTGTTCGACTTGCGACCAAACTATGCGATGTCGGTACTCAAAAAACGGCGGTAGTGTGCGGCAGGTGATGTAGCAATACTTATTAATTGTCGTCGCAAGGACGGCCCCGCCGTGTTCCTGAAACCACGCAGGATAATCGGTGCCACCACCGAAGAATGAAATGCGATATGGTGTAGCTGAAATGATCATTGAATGTCGATGTTTACGGTCGTTGTTTGGTTTTGTCTGTATTTGACGCTAGTTTATAGACGATTCGGCTGCGGCCAAAAGAGTTCTTTAAGGGAATGGAAATGAGAATTGCGACAGCGACAAATGAAGCTGAAAAATTCGAGCGGCAAGTCCACGTTAATGGACATGACTATACCCTTCGCGAATACGTTGGCTCGATGCCCTTGCATGGGAAATACGTTGATGGAAACGAGCGTAACGACAACGGCATGCCCCAGGGTTTTCTTGTTTATCAGCCGCCGGGGTCGATTACCCCGCCACATTTTCACGAAACGAACCAATTCCAAGTCTTTGTCGAAGGCGATGGAAAAATGGGTAATCGCGCCGCAGGACCATTAACCGTTCAATACGCGAATGGGCATACGCCTTATGGCCCAATCGAAGCTGGGGAAGAAGGCGTTCGTTACTTCACTTTACGGCAGTATTGGGATCCGGGCGCGAAATATATGCCAAAATCTCGCGATAAACTTCGCAAGGGGAATCAACGCACCCGGCTGAAGGCGGGAATTTTGGTGCCGGGGACTACTGAACGAACGGGAATCAATAAGGAAACAATTTTTCCGCTCGAAGATGATGGTCTGGCCGCCAAACTTTTGAGGATTGGGGTTAAAACTAAGTTTGAGGTACCAATTGAAACGACGTGTGGGGGTCAGTACTTAGTTGTTATATCTGGTGGCCTAACGTTGGATGGTAGAATGTTTGATCGTTGGTCAACTATGTACGTGACGCCTGAAGAGGGAAGCAGCCAGTTCATTTCTGGATCCGAAGGTGTTGTGCTTCTTATTTTGCAATTCCCGAGTGTATAAAAAAGGCGGGGTCGAAACCCCGCCTTAATATTAGGCCAACAAGCACGGCTGTGCTTAAATTGGAATTTCGATGGCGCCAAGACGCGCTGTAAGTTTCCGATTTTCGGCGTAGTCGACGGGCACTGCGATTAAGGCTGGCCCGTCTTGTTGGAACGCTTCTTCCAGTGTAGGGACTAACTGGTCAGCGGCCGTTATTTCGCGCCCCCACATTCCATATGATTCAGCGAGTTTTGTGAAATCTGGATTACCAAATTTCAAGTCGGAGTGTTTGCCATCAAAGTGGTCCTGTTGTTTCCATTTGATTAATCCATACTCGCCGTCGACCCAAACCATGGCCACAATGTTCAAGTTGCGGCGGACAGCTGTCTCTAGTTCTTGCACGTTCATGCCAAAGCCAGCATCGCCACTTATGGATAGAATTTTCTTTTCTGGAAATGCCATCTTCGCACCTAGTGATCCCGGCATAGCGAATCCCATAGTGCAGAAGCCGTTAGAAATTAAACAAGTATTCGGCTCCTGACATTGGTAATATCGTGAAATCCACATTTTGTGGGCACCCACGTCTGATAGTAGGACGTCCTCTGCATCCATCACTTGCCGGACGTCCCATAGGATTTTCTGCGGCTTCATTGGAAAGCTGGTATCATCTTTCTCCGCGGCAAAGTCTTCCGTGAGTTGGTTTCGTAAATTGCTTCGGACCCCAATGTCGAAGAGGGGCAGCTTGCCAGCTTGTTCAGCTTCGAATTTCTCGTTCAGTTGCCAAAGGCTATCGGCAAGGTCGCCGACCACTTCAACTGTTGGAACATAATCGCGGTCGACCTCCGCTGGCCAAAAGTCCATATGAATAATTTTTTTGCCATCTTTATTGGTGCGGTTCCATGCGCTTGGGGAATACTCGACGAGATCATAGCCGCACGAAATAACCAAATCAGCAGTGTCAAAGGCGAGGTTGTTGTAGTCACCCGCGCCAAGACCCATCGTATAAAGGCAATGTTCGTTATCCATCGAGACAGCGCCCTTGCCCATGAAGGTATTCACGACGCCAACTCCTAGGTTTTCGGCCAATCGCGTTAGCTGGGTTGCTGCCCGTTTCCGAATCGCACCGTTGCCTGCGAGTATAATCGGGTTCTTCGCGTTAAGGATGAGCTCATGTGCCTGCGCGACCGCTTTGTGGTCGGCACCTGGTCGGCGAACCTTGGTCGGCGACATTGGTGTGTCTTCGATTTGTACTTTTGCGATATCTTCAGGTAATTCGACAACGCAGAGCCCTGGCTTCTCGGCTTCTGCGATCTTGAATGCCTTGCGAACGATCTCGGTGACGTTTTCGGCTGCAAGGATTGTTTGCGACCATTTGCTAATGGGCTCGCACATCCGAATCGAGTCCATGATTTGATGACTTTCTTTATGAAGCCGTTTCGTCGAGCCTTGTCCGATGATCGCTATGATAGGAGCACGGTCCATGTTCGCGTCCGCGATACCGGTTAAGAGATTTGTAACGCCGGGTCCCAAGGTACCAAGGCAAACGCCAGCTTTTCCGGTCAGTCGTCCATAAGCGTCAGCCATAAAGGCGGCGGCCTGTTCATGACGGCAAAGAACGAAATCAATCTTACTGTCCATTAGAGAAATCATAAAATCGGCATTCTCTTCCCCGGGGACGCCGAATATCTGTTCCACACCTTCTTCTTCAAGGCACCGAACCATTAAATCTGAAGCTTTCATTTGACCCTCCGTGCTCCCTTATCGTCGGCTGAAAGTTGCCAACAAAACCATTCTACAAATTATTGTGGGAGTATTGACCGGAGATTGCCAATGCGCAACGGGCGAAGTGGGTTTTTCCGTTTCGAATTCATGAATTTATTAATGTTTTTGCACGTCACCCAAAAAAACACTCAAATAAATGTTAGTGCTTGTCGGAATTGTGTCGTTTAGGGGCTGACCTATGCCGCTTTATCAAGCCGTCCGATGACTAAGGAGCGTGACGGGCAACGTCTTTGAAAATTATCGATTGAAGTTGGTGCCAATATTTTGGGGGAGGCAAATGCTCCGCCGTTCCAACATGCTTCTTGTGCGACCATTCTACTCGACGGCTATGCCAAAGATTGGTCGATTCGCTAAATTTCCGAAGGCGGCGTTGTTTTTGAACTCTGATGAGAGTTCGACGTATTTGAAATTTGTGTTGTCGCAGCGAGGTTAAATATACTAACCATCCAATACGAAATGATCTGAAGAAACGAAAATTTTTATTGTACCATATGTAGTGTTTTAGATACCGCAATTACCGGCATATTGTTGAGTTTGATAAATTAAATAGCTTTTACTAAATGTACTTAGGTGCTGCAAGGTGTTGATCAGATTGAATAAATTTAGAAGATAGTCCGTTGGGCTTGGCCGCAGTTAACTCGCATTTGTATTGGTGAGTTCGGTGTCTGAGTTGTTGAAATTTTTTTTTAAATGCAATTTAGTTTTTGTTACGCAGTATTGGGGAGGCTATTGGTTGGCTACGAATTTCCGATAATTCCAATCGAAGCATAATCTCAAATAAATAGTTGTTGGTGGCCTCTTTTAGATCTGCTGTATTTCTCTGGTGCATAGGTCTTTTGACAGAACTCGTTCTGGGGGGCACTTGAAGGCGTCCACAAGAATTTGGGACAAGCATTTATTCTGCTTGTTTATGTCGTTTCTCTTGGTAGCAACTGTGTCTGCTGGATGGCCGGCTTCTTCGCAGCCTTTTCTTGAACGTTACGTCGCTCTGCTTGAGCGCCATCAGCTTGTGAAGGCTGCAGAGGCGGACATCGATGCTCAACGCGAACGAATTAAATCTACGATTGGTGGTTGGTATCCGAGGCTCAACCTCACGGGCTTTTATGGTCGGGAAAAAATTAGAAACCCCGTAGAAACACCAGACAGTAGTTTAATAACCCGAGAGTTTGATTTTAATTTAACCCAATTATTATGGGATTTTGGGGTCGCAAATTCACAAATACGAACAGCACAATTGCAACTTGAGTTGGTGCAATCGCAACTGTTTGCCGCACGCCAAGATGTTTTACTTCGTGCACTCACCGCCCATGTAAATGTTCGGCGAACTATGGAGGTTCTTAATTTCGCGAGACAATCCGAAGAAAATATTAAAGCTCAGGCGGCGTTGGAAGATGCGTTGGTCCAACGTGGCGCCGGTTTATCGACAGATGTTTTGCAAGCTAAGGTGACCTTAGCGGGCGCTGAAGCCCGGCGCGTGCAATCAGAGGGCGCTCTAGTCGTCGCAAAAAATACTTATAAAACCTTGTTCTCTGAATTTCCAACCGATGTCCAGCATTTGGAAGTAGTGTCCGTACCCGAATTTCTTTTACCCGAAACAGTTGAAGAAGCGGTTCAGTTGTCATTTGAAGGGAACCCAAACCTGCGAGCTTCAATGATTGGACTAAAGGTCGCCGAAGAGACAATTGAGACAACGCGTGCAAGTGAATTTTATCCGACATTGGATTTGGTCGGTGAAGCCAAGTTCAAGCAAGACGTGGGGGGCGCGGCGGGTTTCAAAAGAGAGGCGCTTGGTAAAGTTCAATTTACCTTTCCTTTTAACCTTGGATTTACGGCAATAAATTCACTGCGTGCGGCGGAATCAGATTCGACGGCGGCAAGGCGGCGTGTGAGTGACCTGCGCGACCAAATTGAAGAACAGGCGCGCAATGCTTGGTCAAACCTGGACACAGCGGGCCAAAATGCGGCTTTGCTTCAAAATCAAGCGAATATAGCCGCTGAATTTCTTGATCTGGCTCGAAAAGAGCGGCAACTGGGCAAACGGACGTTGATCGATGTTCTGGCTGGTGAAACCAATTTGATAAATGCCCAAAGTGACGCGACGTCGGCCCAAAGCGATGTGATCATTGCGGGCCTGACGCTATTGAGCGTTATGGGACAATTAGGTGTCGAAGTTATATCCGTTATTGATGCCAAAGTTCCTGGAAAGATGTGAATAAACAAGCCGATGGGTATAATGTTTTTCTTAGAAAAATCGTTACCCAGTGTGATGAAGATCACAACGTTTTCATAAAAAAGAGTGTATCTTCTTTATGTTTTACAGTGATCCAGTTGGAGACCTCTAAATGAAGATTGGGGCGCAAAAATTCCACGTCTCTGATCGAGCGCTGGAACACGGCGTCTACGGGGCATCCGGATCCAGTAGTACATTAATTGTCGTGCCGGGCGGTGACTGGCCGCTAAATGCGCAATTTATTCGTCAAGGGCCGGATTTGTTGATTGCGGGTCGCGATGGCGAGAGCTTTCTGCTGCGAGACTACTTCCATGGTGGCACATCTTCGGATCTCGTGACCGAAAGTGGATCACTCTTGCGATCCGAATTGGTGGAACGGTTGTTAACGGGAATGCCGGCTCCTGGACAATATGCGCAAACCGCCGGGGAGGAAGGTGAAGTAATTGGGCAAGTTGAAACACTGCTCGGTAATGCCACCGCGAAACGGGTTGACGGGACAGAAGTTGCGTTGACGGCAGGCGATGCGGTCTATGCAGGCGACGTGCTGCAGACAGCGACAGGAACTTCCTTGGGTATTGTTTTCGAGGATAAAACTACATTGTCGCTTGGTGAAGAAGGTCGTCTTGTTTTAGACAAATTCGTGTATGACCCCGACGCAAAGACGGGGTCGATGGATCTCAATATTGTGCAAGGCGTTTTTACATTCGTGAGTGGTGAGGTCGCGAAGGTTGGACCTGATGCGATGACCGTGCAAACACCGGTCGCAACAATTGGTATTCGTGGCACGAAAGTGGCTGGGCGTGCTGGTGCTGAGGGACAGGAAAATACATTCTCCTTGCTGCCGAATGCAGACGGTTCGAGTGGCATAATCGCCATAGCGAACCAATCGGGTGCTCCGCCGCAAATCCTTTCGACCCCCGGCGCCAGTATGGTTTTAACAAGTCAATTCACACCGCCGCCTCCGCCGTTCGTGTTGTCGCAAGCACAGATACAGCAACAATACGGTCAGGCGTTACAAACATTGAATGCTGTCCAAAAATCTGTCGAGACCCGTCAGCAAGAGCAGCAGTCAGAAAACCAGGAGGGTGGCGAAGGAGAAGGCGCAGAAGGAGAAGGCGCAGAAGGCGAAGGAGAAGGCGCAGAAGGCGAAGGAGAAGGCGAAGGAGAAGGCGAAGGCGCAGAAGGAGAAGGAGAAGGAGAAGGAGAAGGAGAAGG
>PBOZ01000054.1 GCA_002724555.1 Rickettsiales bacterium | reverse complement strand
TTAGAGGGATCGACGGATCGCTCTAGGGGAAACTTGTAAACAGGGTATACAGATGCCCTGCAAGTGCAATAGTCATCACCTTTCACCGAGGGGTCTTGCTTGCCAAATGGCAGGTAGGTCGGGTTGACAGACCTTATGACTGGCGCATTGCTAATTGCGTGATTGCAGTTTGTCGTGAACGATGGTTTGCACGCTGATGGAGTTCTAACGCCCAAGTGGGAAAAGGAATTTTAAGGTAAGTCTGTGGTGGACGGCAAATGTACTTAGGTATTTAACCAGAACTATTATAATAGTCTGTCCTAAGTTGTGAGTAAAGGCTGAGAAGTCGTATCTCACTCTCCTTCGGGAGGTCGCATAACCCAAGCAAATAGTTAATGTTGGTGGAGTACCAACCTTCCATCCCCCATCTATTTTCTCTCGTCGATGCAGGTAATGTAGCGGGGCAAATGCTCTGGTCACTATCATCACCTCTGAGGTAACTACATAAAAGCCTCAGATAACCCCCCAAGAAATTGGGGGGTTTTTTTGTTTGACAAGAAGAGCAAAACCTGTCAGTATTAAAGGCATGAAATTGCTAAAAGAAATCATTGACCAATGGGGATTTGTTACAGCGGAGCAATGCGAGGAGCTTGTTCAGTATTTTCCCAAAACGGAACTCATCATCCAATGGCATTGCTTGCCTCGCGAAGCGGTAAACGCAGACTTGGTTGCCAAGCGGATTAAAGAAGTGGAGGGTTCAAACAAAGACCTCGTCCGACAGGTCTTCATCAAGTCTGAATCGTTCCGCAAGTTGAAATCAGTACTCGGAGTTGCATGAAATACTCAAACGAAACTGAAATGGTTGAAGGGTTCTTGATTGACATTGAGAACGACATTATGGATTGGGAGTTCGATGGAGAAATGCATCAGCACCAATTGGATAAAATAAAATCAGGAGTTGAACAAATCAAATCTCTATTAAGGAGAAGGTACCCACTCAAGGCTAAAAAGAAAGTAAAAGAAATAGAATCATTTGTCTATCATTGTCGCAAGCATTATTCGTATAATTATTTTGATGAGTTGCAGCGAGAATATGGTTTCCAGTATTAATTATGATTGATCCACTAGAAGTAAAGAACTACAATAGAACTGAATCTGAATTAGAAGAGTTTTTATTGTTTTGTATAAATGTTGCAGGGAAAAAATCCTCTGTTGAAGCCCCGAAACTTGAAAGGTTTTTGGTAGGCCTGAAGGATAGGCATGGAGACGAGTGCAGGTTCATCGGTCAGAATCCGTTCTCCTTATTGAGGTTCGCCTATGTTAATGGGACGCTGCTGGATCTCATGAAGAAGTATGGTATCTCACCTTACTCACAGCGTTACAACTCGTACGTTGACCTAGTAATGTCTCCTCATACGGGTAAAACCCTGGCGGCCGCAACATTAAAAGACTTGCTGCAGATTAGAGGGGTTGGACTCAAGACTTCAAGGTTCTTCCTTTCAAACACCCAGAAAGACTTTGATGAACCTATGCTGGATACCCACATCATGAGTTACTTGCGTGACGAAGGTCACAAGGATGCTCCTAGGACAACCCCTCAGAATCCTAAGGTATACGCAAAGTGGGCGGCAATTTTTTCAGAAAAAGCTCGACAAGAGGGAAAGTCTGTGCGAGAATTAGACATTCAAGTATGGAAGAAATACTCAAAAACAAAACAAAAGGAAGGGTCGTGATTTGGAATTAGGTTTAATACTATTATTTTCAGCGATTGTCGGAGCATGTATTGCTATTAAAGAATGGTATGAATAAAATAAGAAGTTGCAAATGACAAATACTCAAATAACAAATAACAAGATTTTTAACTTGACTTACTGGGATTATTATGAATTGAATTAACTAAAATTGAGTCGTAAGTTCCTCAACCCCAAGGGGTTAGGGAGCTCGCGGCCCGGGCGGCCGGAGTTGTAAGTCTTTGACGTTCAGTATCTTAGGGGCGTTAAAGAAAATGCTTGACACACCCACAAAAGTAGTCTAGTATTAAAGGTATGATTAAATTAAAACAAGAAGACCCAAGGTACAAGTTAGATGAGAGCAGGAAGGTCTTTGTCTACAAGAATCTTCACAAGGATTGTTGGAGCATTAGGCAAGATGGTCTCGTTAAGGCTCATTCAGACGGAAAACCAATCCATTTATACTCAGTAATGATGAAGGTGAACACGAAAGGGAGAGAAAAAGTTCTTCGAGAGAAAAGGAAAAATGTCCATGCAGGTATCAGCGGATACATTGCTCATCCTGACCCTTCGTTTGCGTGTTGGGATGACATTTCAGAGGACGAGCTTATCGAAATTACTTACAACCCGTATAAGTATTCATCATTCGTGGATAAGGCAACTAAAAAGCCTAGATGGTTTGCCTGTATTGCCAAGCTGAATGAAAAATCTGTTTTTGTAGAAAAAAGTGCTTGACTTTAGGGTACTTTTCTGTCAGAATTAAGACTCAACAATCGAAAAAGAGAAAGAAAAAAAATGGGATTAGACCAATACGCATACAGAAGGCTTCCAGAGGAAACTTCGGAAGAAAACATTGAACTCGCCTACTGGCGAAAGCACAACCGACTCCAAGGCTGGATGGAACAGCTTTGGATAGACAAGGGTAGACCTAACGCTAACGAACAAGAAGGTTGCTTTAATTGCGTCGAGCTTGAGATTACGCTTTCTGACCTTGATGAACTTGAAACCCAAGTTGAGAACAAGGCACTACCCGAAACCCATGGATTCTTTTTCGGAAACGACTCTTTCTCTTGGGAAGATGAAGAGGGAGAGCAATTTGAAGATGGAGACTATTACTACAAGGAAACTGACCTAGATTTTATCAGAGACGCAAGAGAAGCAATCTCTGAGGGACAAAAGGTTTACTACAACTGTTGGTGGTAAAATGAATTATTGCATAGACGGACACGACTACATGGAAATTAAGTCTCAGTTTGAGCAAGAAAGAATGACTGAGCCTTGCGACATAGCAGAAGGAGTATACGCACTCGTTGACGATGATAGTCCTTCCGAATCACCGATTTATTTTCGCTCCATTGATGGTGCAGTAAGTTGGGCAGAAGGTTCTTATCCTTACTGTAATGGAAATTGGTCGGTTTACAAAGTGGGTGCAAAAGTTTTATGACAAACGAAGAGATAAAAGAACAAATCCAAGAGAACATTATTGCGTACATGAACCCTTTATTGGATAGAGAGTACGAAATTACAAACGACAACATTGATGACCTTTGCCAAATCGTTGTCGATTGCTTTGCTAAAGATAAAAAGACAAATGATTCCGATAGGTATTTCCACCATCCCGAAGAGGTTTACAATCGGGCTTGGATGGATGCAAACAAAGGTTAATTTAACCCTTGACAAAGAACCCGAAATTTGCGATAATAGTAGCATGATTAAAAACACGATAGAACAGTTCGTTGAAGATGTGGATAAAATCGTTATGTTGAGGCTTGGGCTTAGCGTCCATGACCTTGCCGATTTTCCTTTCTTTGACTATTTTAACGAAAGCGATGACAGAGATGGCGTTGCTTATGAAAACGCAGTTGAGACTTGTGCGGATGATTTTCTTGACCAAGTCGAAGATGAATACGGAGAAGTGGGATTACTATAATGGGAAAAGTAGCAAAAGAACAAGGAGTAACAGACCCAAAGCTTCACCCTTCTTTGCATAAAATGTGCAAGAAGTCCTCGCATACTGGGAATAAGCCTTTGGTAGAATCACTAACGAACAAAGGCGTAATGGTTACGCAAAAAGTACGAAAGGCTCAAGAAAACAACCGAAACCGATGATTGATTACATTAAAGAAAATTGCGAACTTCCTCCATTGAATCGTCCCGAATTCGATGACGATACAGGAACATGGGATTTGTATTTTGCCGAAAAGGAAAAGTATTGCCCTTACAATTTGGAGCAAGAACTAATTTGCCTCCCATTTGATACCTTGGAAGAAGCACAACAAACGCTGAAGCAAGCACTAGAACTTTATGAAACTGAAGAAAAAGAAAAACAAAACAATGAAGAATAAAAGTAAATGCCTATTGGTCTATAAGACCCTTGATGGACGAACAGAACTCTATACAGTTGATAAGCCTACCCATACTAATGAGTTTGGCAATCAAGATGAGGGACATAATGTTGTGGGATTCCGCACGCATTGCTACAATCGTGGGCAATGGCGAGCGTTCCGTTACGACCGAGTTCTCTCAATGCTAGACGCATGAGTGCTAAGTTACTCCAAAGGTTGCGAAGCCTTGGCTACGAACTAGCCATTGCGGAAGAAACAGGAAACTATTGCAAGGACTTTAAGTCTAAGCAAGACGAACACCGAAGGTTGCTGAAGCAGTTATACCGATAACTATTTTAAGCATTTGAGAGTTCAGCTTAACGCCTAGTAGACCCAGACTGAGTATTCGGGTTAGGTACATCGTCAGTAAGATGGCGTAGAATTTATCGAGTGTGGCGACTCGACTCTCATCCCCACTAAAACCCCATCCGAGAAATCGGGTGGGGTTTTTTCTTTGATAGTCAGTGACTTACGGGTTTTGCCGCCCCCGCAAGGACATGTCGATGGCATCGACGAATTCCTCAAACATGTCGATGTAATCCTCTTTTATAAACATGTTTTGGTCGCCCCCCCGCCGGGCCCCCTAAGCCCTTGGCCCACAGTAACTTAGGTACTAAAAAAAATGTTATTTCTAGTCATTTTATGCTTGCAATTGCCCCACAATCTGTCATACTTATACCTAACAATGAGAGATAACCTAAGAGATTCCTCCTCCGAGATGCACATAGACGATGTGTGCGATGCAGTACAAGTCACGGAGACAAGCATGAACGCACTATACGACATAGTAATTAAACCGATGGAGAGCAAGCTAACTGATGAAGAGAACCAAGTTATCGCTCTAATCGGGATGACCCTACAGATAGTCGCAAAAAAGGCAAGAGCATACGAGCAGACCTTTGAGAAAGGTGAGGTGGGTTTGCCCGAAAATTTCCAAAATTAATCCTTGACTTTTAATCTATTTTCACCTATACTTATAGAATCACAATTAGAAAACCTAAAACTTAAAAAGTTATGCTAGATACAACTGAACAAACACCGAGAGTTAACCTTCGCATTTGCGGAAACAAAAGCAATGTGGTAGACATGAACCAAGTTCGGAGAGTACCAACTCCGAAAGAAACGAACCGATGGAAGCCGATTCCTCACGCAAGCGTTGTCGATGTGACCCGCAACAATCTTGAGGATAGCGGTTTTGAAATCATAAACGAGTGCCACAACCTTACGAAGAAGGGTGAACACTATTTTGGAATGTTACAAGTGTTTCACAAATCCCGTGAAGGTTCTGACCGAGGAACAATCGTTGGGATGCGTAATTCGCACGACAAGCTTTTCGCGGCAGGATTGTGTGCAGGTGAAGCACCTTTCATCTGTGACAACCTTGTTTTCCACAACGATGTTGTCTTTACTCGCAAGCATGTGGGTGAGGTTAAGCAAGAACTCCTCAAGCGAGTTCAAGACATTATTGGCTCGTTGCTTCCTATGTGGAAAGAGCAGGACAATCGTGTTGATGCTTACAAGGAAGTTGCCTTGACCGACAAGGAAGCTCAAAATCTCATTTTTGATGTTTACGAGGCAGGAATTAAGACCAATCTGATTGGTCAATCCACCTTGGCTCAAGCTTGGGAGCAATGGAAGCAGTCCGACCATAAGGAGTTCCGAGACAGAAATCTCAACTCTCTCTACAATGGTTTTACTGAAGTTTGCAAGGGCAGAAATGTCATGCACCTTCCTAAGCGTTCGGAGATTTTCCACAACGCCTTTGACCCAATCGCAGGTCTGGAGGTTGCGACAGGTAATAACTAAACTCTAATCCCTTGGACCCCAAATACGAGGGGTCCAAATAATAAAAGCCCCTTGGTCAAATAACGACCGAGGGGCTTAACTTTTTCGCCACAGGAGATTGACTATCAACGACTTATGAATCCCGCCGCCCCCCCGGCCGGAGTTGTAAGTCTTTGAGGCTCAGTGACTTACGCCTCTACTTTTTTTATTTTTGGGGTTGACTTACGCCCTGAATCTGTCATACTGGAATGCATGAATAGCAAAGACAGAATGAAAGAATGGAAAAAGCTTCCGAGAAACACAATTCCTTGGGAAACCTTCAAACGCCTGACCAGTCAGTTCGGCATGAAAAAGGGAATTGAAAAAGCAAAAGAGATTATTGAAAAACAGGGTTGACAAAGCACACAAAAACTGATACCATTGAACCATGATTAAAACAACATTGCTCACATCAGGTAACCAAAAGATTCTCAAGGGCGAGAAACTTGGCTATCTCACAAAAGGAATCCACTTAGCTCCCGCAAACTTGTCGGGCTACGAAACTTGCCGTTGGCGTTCAAAAGGTTGCACGATGGCTTGTCTCAACACGGCTGGTCGTGGGCAAATGAACTCTGTTCAAGATTCACGCATTGCCAAGACGAAACTTTTTTTCGAGAAGCAATTTGATTTTCTCGCAAAGTTGTCGAAAGAGATTGCTTCCACGATTAAGTCTTCACTCAAAAAGGAAATGCAAGCGGTTTTCCGTTTGAATCTCACAAGCGACATTGCATGGGAAACAATCAAAAACGAGCAAGGGCAAACTCTTTTCCAGAAGTTTCCCGAAACTACCTTTTACGACTACACGAAGTCGTTTCAACGCATGGCTCAATCGCTCGGCAAGCATAACGATTTCCCCGAAAACTATCACTTAACCTTTTCACGCTCCGAGCATAACGATTCGCTTTGCCAAATGGTTCTCGAATTGGGTGGCAATGTTGCCGTGGTATTTCGCAATCAACTTCCTAAGACTTGGAAAGGCTACGAGGTTGTCAATGGCGACGAAACCGATTTGCGTTTCCTTGACAAAAGGGGCGTGATTGTCGGACTTATTGAGAAAGGCATGGCAAAAAAGGATGAGTCAGGATTCGTGCAGGAAGGGGTAAACTCATGAGATACCAAGCCGAACTCTTGCCTAATGGATTAATGCGGGTACATGATTATGCTTGCCAATGGGATTTGCTTTATCGCAAAGAAAATGGCAAATGGATTGCTCATGGTGGAAATGCAGGTTTGCCAGCCTATGAACATCTTTTGAAAATCCTTAATGGCAGATAGTCAAGGACTTAGGGAGCGGGCCGCCCCCCCGGCCGGAGTTGTAAGCCTTTGGGCCTCAGTGACTTACGACTATTTTGATGTTAGAATGCATCTTTGGACTTGACTTCCGTATTCGCTTCTGTCATACTAGTGGGACAATGAATAACGAACCAGAGCAAACAGACAATCAGTTTTCAAGGACTGTCCAATCGGCATTCGTTTTCGGTGCACGGTATGTGCATCACCGAAACACAGGCGGCACCCTGATGCTTACCAGAGCACTTACCGAAGTATGGCCGAAACTTTCCGAAGACATTCGTGAGCAGATTCTACGAGAGAGTCACGAAGCAAGTGCGAATCTTAGCGATTGGGAAAGCTTTCGTAAGTTGGTTACGACTATGGAGAATTCCCATCAATAATTTTTAAGAAAAGAGATATGAAAGCAACATTAGAATTCAATCTACCAGAAGACAAGTCTGACCATGAGGATGCAATCAATGGATCAAAGTGGCGGCAAGTGGTCGAAGTTATCCTAGAAGACTTAAGAGAGCGGCGTAAGTACGACAAAGGTATGACGACCACTATGGAATCTGCTCGCAAAAACTATCAAAAGGCATATGCCCCGATTGCTTACCAAAGGGTTAGCGATCATACGGATGACGACATACTTATCGAGGCTCAACACATTCTAGTTGATGACATACATAGTAAAGTATGGGAATACATTGAAGAGTGTGGCCTTCACATCGAATAAAACTCAACAAACGATGAACAAAGAACAGCAAGAGAAGTTCGTCAAGCTGATGCAGTCTCACCCAGACGGCTACTCGCTTGACTTTATCAACGAGCAAGTTGCTCTCATCAACGAGGGTAACTTCACCGCCGCCTTGCACGACAGCGCTTGCTGGGCGTACAATCTTGCGGTGTCCGACTCGTGGGCGCGATATGGAAAAAGTTTGGGCGTTCCCACTCGTTTCATCGAATACATGGACGCGGGAAATCATAACTGTTGGCGGAGCCAGCTCGAGCTCCCGCCCTCAAGGACTTAGGGAGCGGGCCGCCCCCCAGCCGGAGTTGTAAGTCTTTGGACCTCAGTGGCTTACGACTACTTTTAATTTTATTTCAAAAAGAGCTTGACTTCGCCTCGTATTCTGTCATAATTGTATTTAGTTCTTTTGATAATTTAAGATTAGTTATGCCCTCTTAGCTTATGCTAGGTCAAAGCGACATCTTGCGTGTGGAATACTAGTTACGCCCACAAGCGACTGATCATCGTTCAGAGATGGAGAAAGTGGTTCGAATCCGCTAGAGGGCAGCAATTTCCCGTAGGTCTGCAAGACTGAACAACGAGGCGTCTGAATCCACGCCTACAACCCGAAAGGGAGAGAGGAATAGGGACATAACTTTTCTCAAAAAGGTCTTGACTTTACCCCTCATTCTGTCATACTTATAGGTAATGAAACTCAAAAAATCGAAACAACTCCTTCTTTCCTTGTCCGAGGATGGAGTAATTGTTATTGCAGAAGTGGACAGAGAAGCAGAGACACAAAAGAAAAAATCACCTTGGTCTAGGGAATACTACATAAGCAAAGACTGCCTCAAGGCTAATCTTGTAAACAAAAAGTTTACAGACATCTCCAAACGAGTAAACTACAAAGGAAAAATCTACGCATTGACGAAAGATTTATCTTGACTTTTTTATTAAAACCTGTCAAACTATAATTATGAATGAAAAACAAAAGGTGAGAACCTTCTCCGACTTAGAGTTTAACGACCACGCCAATGTTCCTAATGGCGTACAAGCCAAGCTTGATTTGGGCAATGGATTTGAGATTTCCGTTGTTTCTATGAAAGACAAAGAGCAACAATTTGGTGGGCTTTACGGCAACGCATCAAAGGGAACTTATGAGGTTGCAATGTTCCTCAATGGTTCTATGCTTCCGCTTGCAAAGTACGATGATGTTCTTGGTTGGCAAACTCCTGTTGACATTACTCGTCTAATGCGTGAAGCTCAAACGAATGGAGTTGCTTGGGTTGACCTTCTCCATGAACTCCGAAACGATTATACCCAATCTCTTCTTGCAGACTAATGGGCTACTCAACAATAGAAGGAATGATTAGACAATCAACAAACAACCCTGTGAAAAACTACGAGGTTTTGAAGAACGGAAAGTCAATCGGTCTTGAAGGAACGCTTCAAGTAGTTGTTGAACTTATTCGAGATTTGGAATCTGATTTGAACAGAGCAACGGAACATTCACCCTATACAATCGGGCAAGTAAATGCTAGAAGTAACTAAAATCCTAAAAGACCTCCAAGCTAGATTAAAAAACGCAGGTGGTGGAACAATCGTAATCACTGAAGAAAACTTCACAATAAAATTAGCAAAAAATGAGCTATAATGGATGGAAGAATCACGCCACATGGAATGTGGCGTTATGGATTAGAAACGACGAAGGTCTTTACAATTTCGCAAGAGAATGTGAAAACTATAACGACTTCGCTTGCCAAATGAGAGATTACTTTGACTCTACCGAGACACCAGACAAGGTTGCTTGGAATGATTCGGGACTTGATTACGAGCAATTAGATGAGGTAATTGAGGAACTCAAATAGTCAAATAGCAACAATTCTTACGTAAGCCGCTCGCCCTCAAGGACTTAGGGAGCGGGCCGCCCCCCCGGCCGGAGTTGTAAGTCTTTGAGGCTCAGTGACTTACGACTACTTTTAATTTTTTTTCAAAAAGGTCTTGACTTTGCCCTGTATTCTGTCATACTGGAAGGCATGATAATCACAAACCAAAGGGGAAAGATGATAGTACACACCGTGAGTATTGATTGGGATACCGATGGAGACAAGAAAATGTTCGACAAGCTCCCGCAAAGAGTTATTCTTAGCGTTGACGATGAAGATGAAATTGCCGACACGTTATCTGACATGTACGGTTGGTGTATTTTCGGATTAGCTTATAACATAGAGAAACGATGATGGAAGTTAAAGTAAAGGTTATCAATCCTCTCAAGATTTGCCATTGGCAACTTGAAGTTGGAGACGAGTTTGGGACTGCTGATTGGAACATAACCAAGCTTGGAACTTTCTTTCGCCCTCTAGGCGTCAAGGGAATGAGCGAGGGAATGTCGTGGATGTTTACCAGAAAAAACTTTGAAATTACCCTTGACGGGCAACCATTTTTAGTATAGTATTATAGTTATGATTAAAAAGTATGAAGTAATAGAAAACGGAATCTGCTATCCGCACAATTCTTTCGACAAGTGTCGTGAGGGATTGGAGCAAGCCTATCGGAACGCAGAGCAACTCCTTACGGATGGGCATGGGCTTTGGCAACTCGAAATCGTTTGCTCGGAGTATGATTCTTCGGGTGTTTGCGTTGCCTCTGAAGTAGTAGAGGAGTTTGATGTTCCATGCTCTGAGGACGAAATTGACGAGAGTATGGATGGAGATTTTGACTCAGCTATGACTTCGGCAGGTCTTGGGACTGATGAGGATTATGGTTGCTTTGGTGACGAAACTTATGGAGCAGACTTTTAAGATTATGTATACCGCACTAGATAAAAAAGATTTTGAGGTGATTTTTGATGTCCTCAATGTTTACGACCCGAATGACATTAGTCATGTCTATCCTGCTATGGGAGACAAAGAGTTTTTGGATGGAGTCCAGAAGGCTTGGAAGAAAGTCTTCAAAGTGGTAAAGCTAAACAAGGATTGCGAAACATCTTCCTCAGTTTTTCACAAAGCGAAACCAGACTCCTTTTACTCGGAAGCCAAATAGTATTCAGCCAAATAGTATTATGAAGATAGGATTATACTTGCTTATTGTTCTGACATTTGTTGCTTATGCGGTTATTTGCATTTATAGTGGCGACATAAACTCCTGGGTATCAGGCACTTAGGGAGCTGGCCGCCCCCCGAGCCGGAGTTGTAAGTCCCTGATTAGCAAGGACTTAGGGGTTGAAGTTTAGTCCAGCTCCACTAGTTTGCCGTGAGCGAGAACGCTCTTTTGCCCGTTCTTTCGGGCGAGCTTGCTTGCTATCCGCAAAGCTTTCGCCCTGCCTTTCACTTGTTCTACGAATTCGCCAAAGGCGAAAATGTCAATCCATTCGGGGAAGCTTGAGTTCTTTTCGATTTTAATCATGATGCAATTATCTCATTTTTTGGGCTTAGTGTCAAGCCTTTTTTGATTATTTTAAGCAGTTGCTAGGCGAGAGATGTTCAGTTTCAACTGAACCTGGCGATTATCACTATCGGAGTTTGAGCAGTTATTGAGATATAACGCAGGAGTTCTGTGCTTTTTGTTTACAGTTTTAACTTCTTCTCTGGTCTTGTAGATGCAGTTCATTCTGTTCTTTACATAAGTCGAGCATTTCGACATTGCTTTTTGCATGGGCGTGGAAACTTCGCTTGACTGGATTTTGATTATTTCGATTCCAACCAAGTTGCCCTCTTTTCGATGCCCTTTGTACCAGAAAATGATTAACACCAAGCCACTTTTCTTGATTTTCCTTAAAGCCTTGATTGCATCACCGAGAAAAACATTGTTTCTGTTTTTGATGTTCATGCACTTGCAGTCTGCATCTTCGTGAAACTCTTCGGGAAGCCCAACGCATCTCTTCATGATTTCTTTCGGAAAATCTGCTCCTGCACCAGTTTGCTCATAGGCAAGCTTGTACATTTCGGAGAAAACCAATTCCCCTGCTTTGCCGTGCTTTGTTTTGTCACTTCCTTGTGCGGAGATTTTTCCGCTCCAAATGTCTTCGACCTTTTGGCGATAGTTTTCTTTTTGTTCGGCAACTATATTTTCTGCAATTTCATAATTCATATTTACAATGATTTTTTGTTTTTAAGTTTGCGTGAGTATTTTGTCTTGTCCTTGTGTGGGCGAGACTTGGTGAAAAGGACTTTTTTCCTTATCTTTATTTCTGTCACTTTCATAGCTACAAGTATGACAGATTTCCCAAACGATTGCAAGTTTTATTTTCAACAATTTCTAAATCATTGACAGTCAAATAGTTAGAATGGATATGATTTTTTGAGGATTTTAGAAAAATCCATTCTCGACTCGATTTGAGTCATAAGGTACTGGTGTTCAAGGAGTTATGACTCTGGCGACTCCCCCGGCCGGCCTCGTAAGTCCTTGAGGCTCAGCGACTTAGGTCTTTATTTATCGCTTCAAGTATCATGCCGACAGCGAAGCTGATGCCGAGAACTAAGGCCAATTCCATTATAGACCAGACCGCCAGCCAATGTAGAACATTACCACCCAAGGCAGTAGGATAAGGCAACTTGCAATTTCTCCAATCATTTTTCTAAAAGTTTGTTTAGTACGCCATCACGCAAGTCGCTGATGATTTTGGTTAACTCTTTGCGAGTTTTGTGGACGAGTTCCTGAGTTTCCTTCACGGAGTTTTCAGTGAACTCGCAACTTATCCGCTTTTCGTCATCAAAGTTCGGACTTAGTGCGAACTTCAATTTGCCCTCAACAGAGGACAATGTGAGCAAAACATCATCGAAAAGCCTGTGGCTTATGCTAGTGCCTAGCTTTGTGGCTTTTCCTATTGCGTCCCACTTTTCGTTAGTAAGTTGTTCAATTCTTTCTGATTCTGTCATGCCTATTATTATTTCAGATTTTGGTTATTTTATCAAGCAATTTCTGCAAGCTCCGGGTGACTTGGGAAGTGAAAGATGAAGCCGATTTCTCTCTCGATTTCGCTAGGTTCAACTCCCCAAGTAAGGCGAAAAACCGCTTCCTTGCGACTTTCGGCAGTCTCAAGGTTTTCGTCGCCAAGCTCACGACGAATCTTGTTAATGTCAGCAAATCGAAACCTGCGGTTTGGCTTAACGCCTTCACGCAATCGCCATTTAGGTTCTGCCTTTTTAGGCTCGAAGCTTTCAGTCGAACGCTCGAATCCATCAGGGCAAAGAGCGTTCCAAAGGTTAGAAACTCGCTCGGCATCATGCTTGCCAAGAGTAAGACCAAGAGCACGCAAGCGTTCAAGCTCGTCTCTACCTTTTTGCCAGACGCTGTGGTCATCGCTGAAATCAAAAGTCCAATCGTGGGACTTCAAGAGGTTTTCAAAAGTGGTGAATAGCTTTTCAATTTTAATCATACCTATAATTATGCACATAAATTCAAAAGTTGCAAGACTTATTTTTTACCGAACTGGAAGTCATTGATAGTCAAATAGTTAGGAAATAACTTTTTTTCTGGATAATTTTGGAAAAATCCATTCTCGACTTTTTTGAGTCATAAGACACTGGCGCTCAAGGAGTTATGACTCCGGCCCGGGGGGCGTCCAGCCCCGTAAGTCTTTGCTATTCAGTTAGTTACGACACTAAGAAGGCAACCAAGATAGAAGCCTGCAACCATTAAGGAAGCTACTCCTAGGTATAAGATTCCGCAAAGGATAAGGTTTCTGTATTCTCTCATTTTAGGAAAGTGTTGGCTTGAACAATTCACGCAATCCTGCAATTGCGAAGGAGATAAGGATAAGCGTACCGATTTCCATTAAGAGAGTTGCCTTTCTAGCCTTTGGATTTTGTTGTCAATGTCAACTTGCACCGACTGGATTTGCAAAGCTTCTCTTTGATTTCCATTGCGTTGAGCTTCTAGCTTTTGCAAGGTCAACGCTTGCAAAACTGAAACGAGTCTTTCGATTTCTTCTTTAATCATCCCTTTATCCTAGTCTTTTTTTTGGTTTTTGTCAAGGATTTTCTTTAACTTTTTTTGCATTGCTACCAGTTTGGCGAAAACATTCTTTTTGCCTTTGGCTTTCATTATTCTTGCAAGCTTTGTCTTATTCATGGTAATTTTTACACTTTCTTCGCTTTAAGGTTTAGCTCTTGGGCAAGCTCAATGTTTCGAGCATCATCATCGAAAAACCAAACCTTGTCGAAGTTTTCAATGATTGCAAGCAAGACTTGTCTTTTTGCTTTTGCAATGTCCGTGCCCTTTTCGCCTACGCAATGAACTTCCCTTGCAACGATTCCAAAGTCTGTAAGCCATTCAGCAATCGCAGAAGAAACGCAATCATTGCGTGCAGTTAAGATAAACACAGAATGACCTTCAGAAAAAACTTCTTTTGCTAAGTCAATCAGCTTAGAAGGCTTGCCGTCACGAATGAAGCTCGCTCTATCGAAGTCGGAGAAGTCGAAGCTTTCGCCTTCCTTCAATTTTACATCATTGAACTGTTTAGGAGTCAAGCTTGCGACCACTTGACTCTTGAATCGACTCAGCACATGGACTCTTGCATCGGTGAACGCAAGAGTATCATCGAAGTCGAAAACGAAAGCTTTGGTTTTTTCTCTTATCATACCCATACAATAGCAAAAAAAGACCCTTTTGTAAAGCCTAAAATTCTACTATTTTTTTGGATTATTCTACTGCGTCCTAAGTCGTTGAACCTGAGAGACTTACGACAGCGGAGCGGGGGGCGACCAGCCCCCTAACTAACTGACAGTCAGCGACTTAGGAGGTGGTGGCAACGCTTGCGAATCACCTTGGGCAGTCTTGACGAACCAGTCGGATGAGTCAATCGGTTCACCATTTAGGCAAGCCTTATGGTTGACCTGATGAAAGCCCATTCCCGTGATTCCGTTGACCCTTTCTCTCGTGGTTGGAGTGTTCCAACCCGCAAGCGTAGCAAAGACCAAACCGCTTGCATCACGGCGAACAATTTCGTTGCCATGAAGAAAAACGCTTGTCCCGTCTGTCTCGGTGTTTCCGACTTTTTTAGATTTGCCCTGTTCAAAGGCTTGCTTGATTTGTTCTGTAACTTTTCGCATTTTTTGTGTTTTTTAGATTAAGAAATGAGATTCCACGCAGGGTGACCTTCTGGGGCTTTACAGGACTGAACTCCCCAATCCGTGAAAGTAATGTCAACCACTCCATCAAATTGATTTTGTACACTTTCCAGCCATTGAGCCTTGGTCGGTGCATCTTCTTGAAAGTCGAGCGTTTTAATCGTGCCAACCTTTTTACCATCGGCAAAAGTCATCTCGATTTTCGCTTGACGGAAGTGAATAAATGGAGCATCTTGGTCACTCCAGAAGTCTTTTCTAATCTTAATCATACCTATACAATAGCACAGAAAGCCGAGAAAGTCAAGTTTTTATTGGTAAGGGTTGAAGTTTTTTGCGTCTTCGTGGATTGAGTAGTCCACGAAAGGGCGAGCAGTAAACATCGGCTTGTGGTCTTTACGCCAAACGATGGACGCACTACCGACAGAAGTCAATGCCGTTTGCTCGGCAAACTTGCGGGCGGATTCTAAACGCCAAAAGTATTTTCTGAGCCAATGTTTCTTGTGGGAAAATCCGACATGATACTTGCAACGCAAAAGAGTTTGAAAAAGGAACTGTTTAAGCATTTTTTTACTCTCCGAAGATTTCACGCATCGAGCCAGAAACTTGGCTCATGTCAACGAGGTTTTCGTCATTGTCGAAATCGTCATCTTCGTTATCGTTTTCGACTGCATCGAGAGAAACAAACTCCTCTTTAACTTCATCATCGGAAGCGTGTTGCGTTCCGTGTTCGAGGGTAAACTGCTCGGCAAGCTTTTCTTGCTTGAGGTCATCGAGTAGCCCTTGAAACTGAGGAGCAACTTTAATGTGCTTTGCGTTGGATACCATTTCGGCGATAAGTGCGAGTCTTTCTGATTCTTTCATGTGCATAATTCTAGATTAAAAAGGGAGTTTTGTCAAGGTTTTTTTAAGTTTTTTTTTCTCCTTAGGAGGCGAGTGCCTCCAGTTGGGCAATCTGTGCCCAAATGTGTTGCCTTTCGGCAGGAGTGAGGATGGAATCCTCAAGGATTTCCCTGAGGATTGAGATTTCTTTTTGGATGTCTGACATGATTTTTTTGGTTTTTGGGCTAAAGTCTTTCTTGATTGTCTATGGTTCCCATTATGACAGAATCTGAGGAAATCGCAAGAAAAATCTTTGCAAAAACCTTTCGAAGTCATAAGTTACTGAGTACCAAGGAGAACCGACGGAACTTTTTTTCAACTTTTTTTCCGAGCCTCGGAGGAAAAGGCTCGTCTCGTCTCTTTTTTCTGCGTAAGTGACTG
>PBOZ01000053.1 GCA_002724555.1 Rickettsiales bacterium | reverse complement strand
ATGCCCGAACTTGATAGAAATACTTAAAAATAATGGTGGATTCTTAAATGACTTTACATTTTAAAGAAGATGAAAAAATCGCATTGTTTATTGACGGCGCAAATTTTTACGCTGCAGCTCGTTCGCTTGGTTTTGATATAGATTATAAACGTTTAATTGAGCTCTTCCGCGAGCGTTGCCGTCTAGTCCGAGCGCTATACTACACTGCGGTCGTAGAAGATCAGGAATATTCCCCAATCCGGCCGTTGGTCGACTGGCTGGACTACAACGGTTTTACCATGGTGACTAAGCCAGCAAAGGAATTCACCGACTCACTTGGTCGACGCAAGATAAAAGGCGATATGGATATCGAGTTGGCGATCGATATGCTTGAAATGGCGCCGCATTTGGATCACATCGTTTTGTTCTCAGGCGACGGTGATTTTCGTCGCCTAGTAGAGGTTGTCCAACGAAAGGGTGTTCGGGTTAGCGTTGTAAGTACAGTTAAGTCCACACCCCCAATGGTCGCAGACGAACTGCGCCGGCAGGCTGACGATTTCATAGAATTGCATGAGCTGGCAAAAGAAATAAGCCGCGCACATCAACCGCACTCCGAGGGCATGGAAGACGAGGGCCCAGACGATGATTATTATGAAGAATACGATGATGATCCAATTATTGAAACTGTCTAATGGCTAGCGCCGCGTCTCTCTCACTGCCGGACAGTGAATGTGACCTTTGTCCACGACTCGTAAAATATCGCCATAAAAACCGCCAGATCTATCCGAAGTTTCACAATGCACCCGTCAACAGTTTTGGGTCCCTTAGCTCCGCCCTCCTAATAGTCGGCTTGGCCCCTGGCCTAAAAGGAGCGAACCGCACGGCGCGTCCGTTTACAGGTGATTATGCGGGTGATCTCCTTTATCCTACAATCTCAACATTTGGATTTGCGCGCGGCACTTACGGCGCAATGCCAGATGACAAACTTAAGCTAAAAAACTGTCGAATCACCAATGCGGTTCGTTGCGTGCCACCGGAGAATAAACCGGTAAGTGCCGAGATGAATGCTTGCCGACCATTCCTCGAGGCCGAGATAGCTGCGATGAGAAACCTCGAGGTGATCCTCGCCTTAGGGTCCATAGCACACACTTCAGTCCTCCGCACACTCGGCCTCAAACAAGCCACCTACAAGTTCAGTCACGCCGCCGAGCATGCCCTACCAGGCGGCCTTTTGCTCATCGATAGCTACCACTGCTCACGCTACAACACCAACACAGGCAGACTGACCGAAGAGATGTTCCACGGTGTCTTCAAAACAATCCGAGATCACCTCGATTAATTAGAATTTTTGCCCGATGACCTTACGCTGAGAATTGATCCGACGGAGATCTTCAATTCCATCCATTACCGCGGCGGCTCCAGGTATTTCTTGGCTCTCACTATAAAGCTCCTTCATATTCACCCACTCGGCGTAAACATATGACGTACGTTCTGTGATAATGCCCGCCGAAATCAGAGTCTTGGCTAACACGCGGAAGACATTGTTACCGTCCTTTAACTCATTGCGGCGCTCATCATCGTCGTAGGTCTCGCGAACCGAATCCCGTACCCATTTCCAATCAAGGCCAAACCGCTCGTAAACCATCCGTTTTTGCCGGATATTTACGAGGTTGAAGAGTAAGGATTCGAAACACTCAGCCGCCCAATCTTCGACACGGTTGCGCTCATCCGGTAACAGATTAGTAATCGTTTTATCAGCCCAAATCTTGCCAAATTTATGATGAAAAGCTTCATCCGTCATAACCAACTGCACCAATCGGCGTAGAACTGGATCCCTACTGTGCTTATGCAGATTTGCAAAAGCACCCATCGCCAAACCTTCAAGTAGCATCTGCATACCAACCAATTTCTTGTATACAATGGGTGTTTTAATTAAATCCTCGAGGAGGTGGCCAAGTACTTCGCCCACGGGATAAGCAGCACCCCAGCGGGATTTCAAATAATATGAGAAACCGGTTACATGCCGAGCTTCTTCCCGCGCCTGATTTGTTGCGTATTCCTGCGCACCGGGATCCAACAAGATATCAGCTAATCCGGTCGAGAGGTTCAAGGCCCCCTGTTCACCATGAATAATATTCGAAATCTGCCAACGCATAATCTCGTTACCAAGCTTAATTTGCTGTCCTTCATCAAGCCTGTCGAGGACCGCGCCGCGCAGTTCTTGAATGCGCTCCGGCGGCATTAGGTATTCTCCCTCCATATCAAATGGTAGATCAAAATCGACGTAACTTTTGTCGTTTGGGTCCCAGAAATGATCATGCGTCGCAGAGATTATAGCGTCGAAATCATGTGACCGACGGCCGTATCGATCGACATCGATCATAGCCTGAAAATTATTGCGTTCTACTGTTTCGTAAGCCGGATCTCGGATGAAATGGTCTTCGGCACTTTCGGATCTACTTTGAATTTCATCATGCATGGTAAATGTTCCTTCTGTCACATCATACTTTAATTTTCGACATACGCGAGACTGATTTGAACCCTTCACAACAGGGCCTTTAAACTAAATTTTCATTTTGATTAGGCTTAACGGAGAACGGTAATGAGACGGTTAGACGGCAAAGTGGCATTAGTGACTGGCGGTGGTGGAGGTATCGGTCGCGCTACTGCAACGCGATACGTTGAAGAAGGTGCTCAGGTCATAATCGCCGATATCGATGAAGCGGCCGGTACTACTTCGGCTAGTATCGCCAACAATGCCGCAGGCAACAGCGGTGGCAAAGCGGTTTTCGTTCACACGGACGTGACCGACGACGGAAGTGTATCGTTAGCAGTTGCGACCGCGACGGAAAAATTCGGTAAACTCGATATCTTACATAACAATGCCGGCGGCTCTACTAGCGACGACGGTCCAATAGCGGATGTGCCCGATAAGGAATTCTGGCGGGCAATCACTCTTGATCTTTACGGCACATTCCTTGGGTGCCGTCACGCCATTCCGGCGATGCAAGCGAACGGCGGGGGATCAATTATAAATATGTCTTCGGTCGTTGCTCTAATGGCGTTTCCCGGGCGCGACGCCTACACGGCGGCAAAAGGTGGAATTGCCGCTATCACACGTTCAACCGCCGTCGAATATGGCAAGTATAATATTAGAGTAAACGCCATTGCACCAACTGTCATCCTAACTGAACGGGTAAAGAAGTTATTCAAAGACTCCGAAATTCGGGAAAAGCTCGAATCCATGCATGTACTTGGTTTTGGTGAAGCGCTCGATATAGCGCAGATGGCGGTTTATCTCGCCTCTGACGAATCCCGCCTAGTAACGGGCCAGATCTTCCCTGTAGATTCGGGTTTGACCGTGAAATAGTGATTCCGATCATACCCCGGAGACATCGCTACTTAAGCCCGTCAAGATTAAGCCTAACTAAAATACTTCTAAACCCTTGAGGCTTCATCAGTATGGCCGTGAAGATAACAAATTTCTATCTTGCTTCGTTAGTTTCAATTAAGCCGCTGACGCCTGCACGATCAGTGCCGCTTAAATAGATTTGCCCTTGAATGTTTGCGATACGTTGATGCTCCGCCACAGCATCAGGATGCATTGTTGCGACAGGAGGCACTTCCGCCTGAAAGTGGCCATATTTGTCCTCACCCCTCAATAAGGTCGCAAAGTCCGTATTAACCCGTTCCTGACGGGCAGCTGGTGTGATATAGCGAAACGCTACACCTACGCGCCGATTATTCGTTTTGTTAGGTTTGGAAGCGTGCCACATGTCAACGTGGTGGAGCGAGACCTCACCCGGTTGCAAGACGGCCCAAACAGCCTCAGACTCATCGATATCAGCATCGATTGTCTGACCTCGAGTCAAAATGTTATTTGCATCCCAGGTGTCACGGTGAGGAGCTAAACCGCCAGTATGGCTGCCCGGAAGCATTTGCATGCAACCGTTTGCCTTACTCGCCTCCGTTAAAGCAATCCATACGGTCAGAATTTGGTCACTATCAAGACCCCAATGGGCCGAATCCTGATGCCAAGAAATAAACCGACCGTCACCTGGCTCCTTTGGGTAAAGGTGACTCGACCAGATCATCAAATTTGGTCCAAGCAAATCTTCCACAGCATCGAGTATTTTCGGCGATCGCATTAACTCGTTGATCCAAGTAAATACGAGGTGCGATTTGTACCGCCACTTGCCATTGACCGGACCGCCGGTTTTCGCTTCATAACTTTCAAGCTCGGACAAATAGTTTGCCGCTGCTTCTGCCCGTAATAGGCGTTTGGGAAAAAGAAATCCGTCCCGACGGTATTGCGCAACTTCACCTTCTGTCAAAAGTTTACCCATTTTATTCCTTAAATATCACTATTCCTCAGAATGCGTGACTTTTGACGCTGCCAATCACGATCGCGCTGTGTCTGGCGCTTGTCATGCTGTTTTTTTCCTTTAGCCAATCCCAGCTCACATTTAGCAATGCCGCGATTATTAAAGTATAAACGCATCGGAACCAACGTATAGCCGCCCCGCCGGACCTGCCCCATCAGACGTTCTTGCTCGCGTTTATGAAGTAGCAGCTTTCGTGGCCGTTTTGGATCGTGATTCATTTTGACGCCAGCTTGCTGATATTCTGGAATATTTGCGTTGATGAGGTAAATCGCACCTTCTTTCGGACCCGCATAGGCCTCAACAATGCTGGCGCTGTTCTCACGCAAGGATTTTACTTCAGTACCCATCAAGACGATGCCAGCTTCAACCTTATCCTCGATGAAATAGTCAAAATTGGCACGACGATTTTGCGCTACCGTTTCACTAGCCCCGTATTTGGCAGCCATTGTCTTCGCTCCAAAATTAAACTTGAGCCCAGTTATCCGAGTGAGCGGGGGTGGCTCCTAGTTTATCAAACCCACTTTCACCATAGCATTCCGGACCGTCTCTTGACCTTTATCCGACAACGGTGCAATTGGAAGACGACACTTAGGATCAGACTTTCCGATCAAATGCGCGGCATATTTCACTGGCGCCGGGCTAGTTTCGCAGAACAATCCATCGTGTAACGGTGCCAGGCGGTCTCTTCGATCCTCGAACGTATCAAGGTCGCGCAATTGCCATGCCTCATGCATTTCCGAGCATAACTTCGGTGCAACATTCGACGTAACCGAAATACAACCGTCACCGCCCTGTCCAAGAAACGCGCCAATGGTCGCGTCCTCACCGGACAACTGGACGAAGCCATCTTTGCATTCGAGACGGCTATTTAGCGGCCGCGCCAAATCGCAGGTGGCATCCTTGACACCAACAATATTAGTCAAGTTCGAGAGTTTTGCCATCGTTTCCACAGACATATCGACAACGGACCTTCCCGGAATATTATAAATGATCACCGGGATGTCGGTGCTTTCTGCAATCTCTTTAAAATGCAAAAAGAGCCCTTCCTGTGTTGGCTTATTGTAATACGGACACACGTGCAGGACGCCGTCCGCACCGGCTTCCTTCGCATGTTTTGTAAAATCGATGGCCTCGTCAGTTGAATTGGAGCCCGCACCCGCGATAACTGGAACACGTCCCTTCGCGACATCTATGCACAATTCGACAACACGTTTGTGTTCCTCGTGGCTCAGCGTTGGCGATTCGCCAGTCGTACCTACCGGCACAACGCCATGCGAACCCTCATTAATTTGCCAATCGACAAAAGATTGAAACCCAGCCTCGTCAACCTCGCCATTCTTGAACGGCGTTATCAACGCCGTAATAGAGCCCTTGAACATGGCCTCACTCCCTGTATCGCTTTTTTTAGTTTGCAACTCATACAATAAACCCATGTTGGGATGCAGGCCAAGCACATAGAGTCTCATACACCCCTTGTTGCGCGAGTCCAAATCAAGTAGCCTCTATATAGTTCAGCCACAAGTATAGTCTAATACCTTGTCACCAAAGGTAAAATTTAGCTTCCTATGCTGCTTCGTGCCTTTATTTTTTTACACAGTGGCGGCTTCGGCGAAATACCTCTCGCTGGAGGATAAGGCCGCCTATAAACGCGCATTTAAGCATGCCGATAATGGTAATTGGAGAGCGTCTCAACGGGAGGTCAAAAAAGTAAAGCACCGATTGCCCATTAAAGCGCTAGAATGGATGCGGATCTGCGACAACAAAACAGAGCTCACTTTCCGTGAAATTGTAACCTTTATAAATGCCAACCCCCACTGGCCCTATCAAATAAAAATGAGCCGACGTGCCGAGGCTGAAATTACGAAAAAGACCTCGACTGAAGATGTCCTAAGGTGGTTTGGAGCGCGAGAGCCACTCACCGGCTCTGGAGCTTATCATCTAACCCGCATCCTATTGGCTGAGCGGCGGTTCGATGAGGCAAAAGACGTAGCGAGACTCGCCTGGGTTAACCTCAATATGAAGCGCACCATCGAAACGCAATTCAGGAGACAATATAGTAAACTTTTGCGTCCGGAGGACCACATAGCCCGCTTAAACAGATTACTTTGGGATCGGCGAGCGAAAGGTGCGAAGCGGCAACTGCGGCAGATGTCGCACGAATACCAATCGCTTGGTCTCGCGCGAATCGCATTGATGAAACGCCAACCTGGTGTCGACTACGCTATTTCAAAAGTGCCAAGAAGCCTGATCGATGATCCAGGGTTAGTCTACGAGCGCATCCGTTGGCGGCGGAAAAACCAACTATATGAAACGGCTATTGAACTATTGGAGCAAATAGATAAGCCGGTCAAAGCTGCGAAGAAATGGTGGATTGAACGGCGTTTACTGACTCGCTGGCTATTGGGCAAAGAGCGAAAGCAGAAAGCTTACGACCTCGTCCGTGCACATGGACATATCAGCGGCCTGCCAATGGCTGAAGCTGAATGGCTTTCTGGCTGGATCGCTTTGCGCGGTCTTCACAAGTATTCCGAGGCATTCGATCATTTCAAACGGATGTTCGAAAACGTCTCATTTCCCGTCAGTAAAGCACGAGCTGCCTATTGGGCCGGCCGCGCCGCGGAATTTGGCGGGAAAATTGAAATATCTCAGAGATGGTATGCTTTAGCCGCTCGTCATGTAACCTCCTTTTACGGGCAACTGGCAGCCACCGAGCTGCCTGCAGCGCAACAACCAAATTTTCCAACAGAGCCAAGGCCGAGCATCAATGAGCGAACCGCATTCGCTAAACTCGAACTCGTGCGCCTCATCCGAATGCTGGGACAAATTGGGCGTGGGAGCAGGATTGATCCTTTCCTTCGACAACTTGCTCGCCAATCACCCACACCCATCACGCTCGCCTTAATTGCCGATTTAGCCACAGATTTAAAACGGCAAGACTTGGCAATTCATGTGTCGAAACGAGCCCTGCGTGAAGGTGTTTTTTTGAGCCAACTGGGTTATCCTGATCTCGGCAAAACATTAAATGACGCGCCTGACCAAGCCTTCGTTCAGGCCGTAATTCGCCAAGAAAGCGCTTTTGACCCAAAGGCGATCAGCCGAGCTGGTGCCCGCGGCCTGATGCAATTAATGCCAGGCACCGCGATCCGCATTGCTCGCAAGTTAAATATTTCCTACTCGCGCGTGCGCTTGACTCGCGACCCTGGATACAACGTTAAAATTGGTCGTGCATACCTTCACCAAATGCTGGAAGAGTATAACGGATCGCCTGTCCTAGCTCTTGCAGCATATAACGCTGGTCCTGCACGCGTTAATCGTTGGCGAAAGAAATTCGGCGACCCTAATCGTTCAGCGGAGCATACAATAGACTGGATCGAATCCATTCCGTTCTATGAGACTCGAAATTATGTACAGAGAGTGCTTGAAAACTTTACGGTGTACCGCGGTCGTGGCAGCGGTAAAGGTTTGTCGCTTGATCTCTCTGCACCCATTGAACAAGGTCTATATGCCACAAACCCCTAATCAAAATTAGCATTAACAATCGAACAAATGGCCAGGATCAAAAAACAATGATTTTCAGTTACAACCATATCGCATGTAGCAAGCTCACCAATTTTCATTCCGCCGCGAAAAATTCCACGGCGATTTCAATACGCAATTTATAATGCTAAGTGGATTGTTATCGATTTAGGGGTTTTAGCAGATTGGGCACGTATATCGAGCGGCGATACACAACCAGTGATGGTAAATCCCTGTATTATCGCGATTATGGCGATCCTCTTGCATTAGCAACGCCAATTCTTTGCCTGCCTGGACTAAGCCGTAATAGCCGGGATTTTCATGAACTCGCGATGAGACTTAGGCTAAAACGTCGCATTGTCTGCCCGGACTATAGAGGTCGCGGGCGGTCGGAGTATGACAATGACCCAGCAAACTATAATCCAAAAAAACTCTTAGATGATGTCCGACATTTATTGGTTGCAGCCAATCTTCAAAAGTTTGTTGCTATAGGTACATCTATGGGCGGATTGTTATCCATGGCCTTAGGTGTTTTAAAGCCTAGCTCTTTACAGGGTGTGGTATTGAACGATATAGGCCCGGATATCGGCGGCGATGGTTTACGACAAATTCTAACCTATCTAGGGCGAGACAATCCTCAACCCGACTGGCCTGCAGCAACCATGGCACTCAAGAAAATGTTGCCAGGGCTCTCATTCCGTACAGCCGAAGAGTGGCGCATTGCGACTGAAGGCACATTCCACAGAGGTAAAGATGGTCTTCTGCACATCGATTGGGACCCCCACATTATTGAGCCATTGAGAACACCGGCCGACAGTGCCGAATTATGGACTTTATTTCAGGCAATACGAACAAAACCTACGCTTCTATTGCATGGTGCGAATTCCCACATTCTAAAAATTGCAACAGTATTAAAGATGACTGAATGCCATCCGTTTCTCACAGCCATCACAGTCGCAGGCGCAGGACATACACCTTCGCTTATGGAAGACGAGGTATCTTCCGCGATTGATATCTTTCTGAATGAAATTTAACTAGCGGCTGATTTGGCTTTGACGCCTTTTCCGTCCGAGTTGTCTTTTGCATGCTCTTCGGAATGTGTTTCAGCTACCATAAGATTAGGCTTTGCGCCTTCGAGGACCGTATGGGCATCGTTCCGCTTAGGATTGATCCTGCGACAAAACCCTTGGACAAAAGCACCAGCCTCGATCGCCAAGCTGTGATGATTGATATCGCCAGTAATACGGGCGCTTTTGGTAAGCTCAACGATCCGGCCGGTAATTTCCCCGCTGACAGTGCCAGCGACCCGAATGACTTCACCTTCAATACATCCGTTCACTGTGGCAGTCTCACCAACCGTCAAAAGTTTACTTTCGACATCCCCATCAACAATGCCATCAATCTGAATATCACTATCGGCTTTTAAATTGCCAACAATATGAAGATCCGCGCTGATAATTGAGGGGACCTTAGCCTTTGTCGGCGTTTTTTCCACGCTTTGACTCAAAATGGTCTCCGGCTTTTGGCTCTTTGAAAACATTTCTGCCTGCCTTGATGAATTTTAGGGGATCAATTTGCTTCCCATTAAAAAGGACTTCGTAATGCACGTGCGGGCCAGTACTTCGCCCTGTATTGCCGAGCAATCCGATTTGATGACGATGGCCAATTTTTTGCCCTTTCCTGACCGACGTCTTGAAAAGGTGTGCGTAGCGGGTTCTCAAACCATTGCCGTGATCAACTTCCACCATCCGACCAAAGCGCCCTTTTCTGCCAGAAAATACAACGACACCCTCAGCTGTTGCAAAAACAGGTGACCTATTCCAACCTGCTAAGTCCAGGCCATAATGCATGGACCGCCTTTTGGTGAATGGGTCTCGACGTTTCCCGAAGCGGCTCGCCAAATGGTAATGATCAATAGGTGAAATTAGCGGTAGTGATTTAAGAATGGATTTGAGTGCCTCCCATCTTAAGATGTGGCCTTCAACATCGTCCAACGTTGATACGAGCGCCGATTTCAAAGTGCCAACGCCATTCTCGGTGACACCGATCGCAGGGCCACCTCTACCGTTCGGCGCAACTCCTGCGAGCTTTAGAACTTTATCAAGGTCAAGCCCTGACATTTTAATTATACGTTCCGCATCCTTAACATCGCTGCTAGTCCGCTCTCTAAGTTGCTCTAAAACAACTTCTTGAGAATTATGTAGGTTCGCGAGTTCGTCGAGAAAAAATTTTGCGCGCTCTCTTAGGGGCATTCCAGGCAGCATGTCTATCCTGTCTTCAGCACGCCCACCCGTGGTCTGCTCAAGTGTTTCTATCACAGCGCTAAAATCTCTCTCAAGACCATCAATATGACTTTGCGCTGACAATAATTTTTTCTCCAGCTCACGCTTCCGCCATTCTAAAACACTACGCTCCTGAACGATGTGCGCATGACTTTCACGTGCACTCTGCAAATTTCTATCCAGATCGTTATTCATTAGATCCAGACGAGCAGCTCGCGCACGCGACTCTACCAATTGATCCCGCAGGTCAAAGATTTGATCCTGCATTGAACCGCCGCGTTTTGAATAACTTCCGCGTTCGAATTCAGCGCGTGCCAGCCTCACTTTTACCTTCAATAGCGAATTTTCAAGGTGGTTTGTCATTTCCGTAATCTGCTCAAGTTCGGAGTCGATCTGAGCCAGAGGAATCCGCAAAGACTGGCGAAATTTAATATTTTTCTCAGAGTGAATTTCGCCAATATCTCTCTTTTTTTCAGTGTGACGTGGAAGCGATGTTTTCACCAAATGGCTATCGCCAAGTTTCTTCAACACATAAGCATGTTTTCGCTGCAATTGTTCTGTAGTGCCCGCAATTTTTCCTTGATAAATTAAAATCTCATTCAAAAGGTCACCGTATGCGACTTCGGAATCTTTCAGCTGTCCAATCTTTTCATCAATGACATCTTGCTGGATTTCCCACAATGCGGTCATGCCGAAAGCCCAGCCAAAGACTGCTATCGCAACGACGGAAGCGGTTACTTGAATTTCACGTGTAAGCCGAACATAACGGACTAGGCCGTTGGTTCGCAAAATAAGGTCTCTCTCGCGATAAACCAACGCAAGTAATCGGCGAAGTGCCGAAAACATATTCTTCAAGATCAATATGGCGCGCACGTCTAACCGCCAATCCGTCGTCAACTTCATACGGTATCGCAATTGGCCAAAGGCATTATTCTATAGAGGCCCTCGGTTGCTTCAAGACACGACGACCTCCCATCCCCTTCAAAAGCTTGTTAAAACTCTAAAGATTGCCCATATCCCGCACAACATAAATGTGCGATAGTCGTCAAATAATGTGATGAATGATCACGAATATCGCTCGAATCCGAGAATAAAATTTAAGCAATCGTCTGAACGGTAGCTAATAAACTGGGTTTCTATCAAATTGGCAGCGTATTATGCGACTTCTATTTTATCGATTCGACGACCTCTAATTTTTCAAGATCACACATAAAAAAAGCTAGCTAATAATGAGCTTGCTTAGTAATGTCCCGCGCATGAACAAACATGGAATGTTCGACGAGAACCTTGACCGCAGCTTGGGTTTTCTTTTGAACGACGTTTCACGTCAAATGCGTAACCGTTTCGACCGCAACGCTCGAGCGCTCGGTCTCACCCGCGCCCAATGGCGCGTTATGATGTTTTTGCGGCGCCACGAAGGCTCGCGGCAGAGTGAACTAGCAGCATTGTTGGAGGTCGAAAACGTTACTCTCGGTCGGCATATTGACAGATTAGAGGAAAGCGGCTGGGTGGAACGACGCAGCGACCCATCCGACCGCCGCGCGTGGCTTTTATACCTTGCAGATAAGTCCATGCCGATCCTAGACAAACTGGCGGTCGTTCTCATTGAGACCAGAGAGACGGCCTTAACGGGTTTCTCAACGCAAGAACGCGACGATCTGATAGATACTCTCCTTCGCATCAAAGTTAATTTAGCCAAGGCAGACGAAGCCGATACGATTGCAATAGAGACACCCACAGACGCGGCAGGAGTAGCTGACTAATATGAGCGATGATACTGAAAAAAAAGAAGGCGAAACCGAAGTAGAAAAATCGTCGGATATGCCCCAATACTCCAAAGCGCAGTCAGGCGCCCGAGGCCGCGCGCGAAACTTCATTCGCCTTTTTTTTATGATACTTGGCCCTGTCGCCGTCGTGATTGTGGGCGGGTATTACTATGCCGTCGGAGGCCGGTACGTGTCGACTGAGAATGTTTACGTTAAGGCGGACAAAATTTCCATCAGTACGAATGTGCCGGGACGCGTGACTGAAGTTATGATTGCTGAAAACGATCGAGTCGAACGCAATCAAACACTATTTCGTCTCAACCCGCGGCCATTTCAAATTGCGCTAGATAAAGTTACCGCGAAGTTAAACAGTATCAAAACCGAGATCCGCGAATTACAAGCTGTCTACCGCCAAAAAGTCGCCGAATTGAAAGTACAACAAAGCGACCTCTCGTATTTTCAGACGAAGTTTGACCGCCAAGTTAAACTCAAAAAACGAGGAGTAGTTTCACAAGCCCGTCTCGACGAATCCCGCCGTAACGTCAACAACACCAAACAACGCATCTTAGCGATCCGCCAAGAAATATCCCGCGCTTTGGCAAGGCTTGGCGGTGATTTGAATCAAGAAGTTCACGAACACCCACTAGTACAAGAAGCGTTCGCCGAGCGTGAGCGCGCTGCGCTTCGGTTGAGTTGGACAGAGATTCGCGCCCCCGATTCTGGAATTGTCACTAACATTTCGCTCGAGCCCGGTGAGTTCGTGAAGGAAGGCACACCAATTTTCTCACTTGTAGGAACCGATAAAATTTGGGTTGAGGCCAATTTGAAAGAAACAGACCTTACCCATGTCAAGGTTGGACAGGATACTAAGATCAGCGTGGATAGTTATCCCGACCATGTCTGGCGCGGCCGTGTGGATAGCATTAGCATGGCGACAGGTGCGGAATTTTCCCTATTGCCACCGCAGAACGCGACCGGCAACTGGGTAAAGGTCGTACAACGCATACCAGTAAAGTTCGAATTGCTCGACAGTCCGTACGAGCCGCCATTGCGCGTTGGTATGAGCGTTGTTATCGAAATTGATACGAAGCATGAGCGGAAAGTTCCAGGATTCATTAAAAACGCACTCGCCTGGGTGAAATGACCAAAGCAGTTTTATGTGCACTCAAATTGTCGGACGCTGGCGGCGACACAAATTTCGTAAATTTATATCGTGCCTAAGAAGGTATCTCAGACACTATGAAAGACCGGTTGTTCAGCATTGAAGCGGTTCATGCCGAATACCAGCCTTACCGCGTCAGCAATAGCAAAGTCACACTCCAACAAAAGAATTTCAGTAAATCAAGCGACGTGCAGATCAAGAAAGACGAAAAAGTAAATAATTCATTACTAGTCAGCACGCACCCAGCAACGCAGCACAAGTCGCATTTTATAAGCCTAACCTCAATTCAAAGTTTTAACGGAATCACCAAGCAGGAAAGCAGCCCACTCTTTTTATTTTTTTGATGGTACATGTGCAGCGTTCGGAATTTCACCTGCCAATTTCGCTTGGAACGCCATTAGTTCACGTTTTGGAACAATCGCTTTTCATACCGCTGCGCAATTAATGACTATCACGGTAAAAACCGCGAAATGCACTACGTAACTATCGCTAGCGCCCTCCCACTCTAAATCTTCCAAAGATCTTTATCATGGCGTAATTTTCTGTATCGTCTGTCCAATCACTATCGCCTTTGAGGACCCTGTAATGACTCCACCCGAACGCCTACGCACCTTACTTGACGAACCTGGTTTCGTTGTAATGCCTGCAATCTGGGATGGGCTCAGCGCGAAACTCACTTGGCAAGCGGGTTATAAAACCGCGTTTCTCTCTGGATCATGTGTTGCCGCGAGCCGCCTCGGTGGTCCAGACCTTGATCTATTAACCGCAACCGAAATGCAAGACTCCCTAAATATGACGCGTGGCGCCGCACCAGATTTGCTGATCCTCGCAGACGGAGACCACGGTTACGGCAACGCGATAAATGTTCAGCGCACGGTCCGAACCTACGGGCGCATGGGAGCAGCTGCCGTATTGATAGAAGACAAAATCACCCCCCGTGCACTTACCTCTGATGGCAAGCCCACCCTGCCGCGGGAGGAAGTACGAATGAAAATACGAGCCGCCGTCGAAGCCGCTAAAGACTCTGGCGTCCTCATCATGGCGCGGACCGACTGCCGTCCAACCCTTGGCATCGATGAAGCGATCGCTCGGATTGAGATATATGTGGAGGAGGGAGCTAATATCTTGTTTCTTGATTCACCCGCTAGCGAAGAGGAAATTTCCCGTGCCGTAGAAGCAGCTGCTGGCTATCCCTCTTTTGCTGTCCTTTCGCCAGGCGCTAAGCGTGAAACCCCAACGCAAAAACGCGCCGCAGAACTTGGGCTTAAAATTGGTACTTACCCAACAGGCATGATTTCTCCCGCCGCCGCTGGCATCATTGCCGGCCTCGAGGCCTTCAAAGATGGGAAAGCTAACGCCGACATAGCACTGCCCTTCGCGGAGTTGCGTGAAAAACTTGGCTACGCTGAATACGACGCGACGGCAAATCGGTTCGTGAGTAACGACTAAATTACCCCGAAGGAAATGGGTTAAAATTCACAAAGTAGGATTACCGCCTACAATCGATTTCTTTGATCCCGATAGACATACAAATGAAACGCAGGTGATTAGCCTAAGCGCTCGCCAAGGGAGTGTTGCTTATGAAAATAAGCCCTTTATAAAGAGGATCTCGCCAATTTCGAGATTGGCAACCCCTCAAATGTAACGCGGCTAAAAACCCACCTCCTGGAATGCTGCAAGTATCTCCTTACCCGTAGCGTTCCAAACATCATCATGCTTCAATATATATTCAAGCGCGGTTTCGAACGCCTTGATACGGTGGGGTTGCCCCATGCACCAAGGATGGATGGTTAGTGTCATAATACGCCCGCCTTGCGTCGCAGCTTCGCGGTAAAGCACATCGAAATGATCGCAGATTTGCTCGGTGAACTCCGACTCGGTTTGGCTCATATGCTGGATAATCTGTACGTCGCTTATCTCATGCGTGTGTGGCATCGAGAAGATCGCGCCAGACGCAGTCCGTAGCAGATAGGGCATGTCGTCGTTGACCCAATCGGCAACGTATTCCACTCCTTCGACCGCGACGAGATCTAGTGTATTCATTGATTCCGAACGTGCCGGGGAAATCCATCCGGTAACTGGCTGGCCTGACATTTCACGCAGGGTCGAGAGTGATTCCTTAACGTAGCCGCGCTCGGTCTCGATATCGAGGTCACCGTGATGCAGTTTTCCCATATCAACACTGTGGGCCATTACCTCCCAATCACGTCGCGTAACTTCATTTAAAAGGAAGGGATAACGCGCTGCGACCGCCGAATTAAATGCGACACTCGCCTTGAGACCATGTTTGTCGAGCGCCTTGAAGACGCGGAAGGCGCCGACCCGATTTCCATAGTCGCGCGAGCTGTAGGTGCGCGGGTCGGGATAAGGCGTCATCGATCCACCCGGAGCGATGAACGGCGTCGTCGGCGTATCCATCGGGAAGTATTCCAAGACAGGGACAACCCAGAATGCGATCTTCGCCCCATTCGGCCATTTAACACGGTCGCGTCGCGGCAGAATTGACCAATCGTAACGGTCGTTGTCGATACCGTAACGGCGATGCGGGTACTTGATATAGTGGTCAGAGAGTGTCATGCCGCCCCTCCTATCGCTTTTTGACTCCACTGCTTATTATGCTCGGCAATTGCTTCGACCGCTGTATCGTAATGGTGCTCGAAATAGTAATCTGCAATCTCGCGGCTCGTTGTCACCCACACCTCCTTATGACTGGTGATGTAGTCGAGCGCTTCAGCAAACGCATCGAGGCGGAACGGCCGGCCAATCAGGAACGGGTGTGTGGGAATACACATCACCGAACCGTTCTCATCCGCTTCTTCTAACAACCGATCAATGAACGCCGTCTGGATATCTCGGAATTGGCGTGGTGTGACGCGCGTCCCGTTGAAAAGCGTAAAGTCGTTCAATTCCACGGAATAGGGCATTGATATCATCTTACCCTTCGGCACGTTAAGCGGCACCGGCTGATCATCATGGAAGAGATCGCAAACATAAGTAAAATCGTACTCTGCAAGGAGTGGAATGCTACGCTCCGTGTGCGTAATTGCAGGCGTCAGGGAGCCGATAACTCGCTGCCCGGTATGTTTGCTGATGCTCTCGACCACGTCTTCGATATAGGCGCGTTCCTGTTTTTCGTTCATGCCATAGAGGTAGCGGGTGTTATAGACCCCGTGGCTGAAAAATTCCCAGTCGCGCTCCTGACAGGCCTCGACCACTTCTGGGTGGTGATCCAAGGTAGCGACATTGAGGGAGACGCTGCCACGCACGCCGTATTGATCCATCACCTCCAGCATGCGCCAAAATCCGGCGCGGTTGCCATAGTCGCGGTGTGAGTAATGGACTACATCAGGTAGAGGCCGTGGCATGGCGCGACGATGCGGGTTGAGCGGCGGCTCGAACTCGTAATTCTCTATATTCGGCGCAACCCAAAAGGCGATTTTCTTGCCCTCGGGCCAAGTTAGTTTCGGCCGGTCGATATAGGGCCAGTAATCGTAGTGTCCGGGATCCCTAATCATGACTAGAACTTAAAACTGCGGCGGATAAAGTCGGCGAACCCGCCGCGCTCGAGATGCGAAACCTGGCGTGATTTATCGTCAGACCAACCATATATCTCTTTTTCGCCGTACTTTTCGACCTCCCGTTGGCGCTTTATTGGATTGGACTCGGACCGACGCGCATCGTAGCCGTTAATCTCCGCCTCGAAATTACGATCGTCATAGCGGTCCTTGTGCACCAAGACACGAGGCGGCAGGCGGAGACTGACCCATGGTTCCCAATCGGGATAACCGATACAGAGCCCGGCTACCGGGAAGACATGCTCAGGCAGCTCCAACATCTCGGAGATTTCCGTCACCGGCTCCCGCACCGCACTGATCGGGCATGTCACGAGCCCCTCTGCCTCCGCCGCGCGAATGAAGGCAGACATGGCAAGCGCCGCATCCACAGTCGGATTGAAGAACGAGTCGAGTTCCTCATGCGCGAAATCAGTTCCACGTAATTCGCAAACTTTTCGGATGCGGCGTCCATCGCCGCAAAAAACAAGGAAGACCGGCGCTTGCGCGATCCACGCCATCGATGGGATCAATTTGGCAACCCGGTCCTTTTTCGCCTGGTCATCCACGTGAAGCACGGCGTATTGCATGAGGTCTGACTTGGTCGGGATCGAAAGCGCTGCTGCGAAGAGCAACTGCAACAATTCGTCGGCGACCGGTTTGTCGGCCCAGCGCCGATGTGAGCGGTGCGCCAACTGCCGCGCGATCTCCCCTTCCGCAGGCCGCTCCCGGCCTAGTTCCGTCGCCTCGCCGTATCGTGCCTCGTAAAGATCCGCCAGCGTTTCGGTCATATTTCTCTTCCTTTCTCCGAAGCATCGAATAAAGATGCGTCTCTATATTTTTAAACCTGCCAAAAACTCACCCATCGCCGCATTGAAATCTTCCGGGTTATCGAGATTGGCAGCATGACCGGCGTTTTCGATTTCGGCTTTCGACGCACCGGCGATCTTCATCACCATGTAATCCGCCGCTGCTATAAATGGGGTATCGTCGACACCAACAAGCACCAGGGTTGGCTTCTGAATTTCCGGCAATGAAAAAATCACTTCGGAGTTATCATGCGCCAGCATGCCGCGCGCCGCATTTACAAGACCGTTCGCATTACGATGTTCGGCGCGCAGGAATTCCGCCCGGTCGCCCATAATGTTAAGCCCCTCCTCTTCGAATCGCTTTGCGCGGCGCTCCGCCGTCTCGTTCCATTTAAGGCGGGCGTCATCTTTCTTGAAGCCGGGCCCACAGTTGAACAACATCAATGCATCGCAACGCTCCGGGTGGACGCAATGGAATGCAAGCGTCGAATATCCGCCAAGCGAATGTCCCCCGATAACAGCACGCTCGAGGCCGCATGCGTCGAGCAAAGCCCCAATATCTTCGACCGTGTGCTGCTTCGAGTAAAGATCCGGATCATCCGGATAATCGCTTTCCCCATGTCCACGTAAATCCCAGACAATGATCCGATAGCGGTCTTTAAACACTGCGATTTGGTCCTGCCACATCTGGCTGGTGGCGCCGTAGCCATGCGACAGTAAGACGGCGGGACCACTCCCATGATCTTCGTAATAGAGCCGCACGCCATTGCGCGTCACGTAGGCCATCTCTAATCCTTGACCTCGTAGCCAAACTCCGCCGACGATTTCGTCAACCATTGCCATATATTCACCGCGTAGCTGCGCGGTACATAAAGTTCGAATGCCTCAGGACCGACACGATGCAGCAAGACACCCGCATGCTCCACCATCGTGTGCGCGATCGCTTGCATCGGAAATACGGAAGTATGGAGGTCGACGGCAACACCCTTCATAAGAACTCGTCGTGCCGCACCGCCTTTTATTCGGAGGATCGTACGGCTGTCCGAGAGTTCTAACAGCATCGCCTCTTCGTCGGTCACGCATCCATCGAAGCGAGAGATGAGATCGCGGTCATCCGCCGTGAACCAAAGTCGCTCCGCGCCGGCCCAGAGGATCGTGACAGTATCAGCCACGCTGGCGATCCGGAAAGTTCCCGGCGGCGCACCACCTGCAACTTTCGCGAGGCATTTTGAAACCTCGTCAAACGAATCCGGCCATCCAGCTGCCTGAACGATAGCACGGTCCCGCACTTCGGAGAGGACAACACCCGGTTTATCGCCTGCACCGTAACGGCCGGGTTTGAGATGTTCGGCAAGTTGCGAGCGGCGGTCAAGCATATGTCAACACCGCAATTAGAGGCGTCACCCTGAGCTTATCAAAGGACGAGGTCCCATTCGTGAATGCCACATGCCTCGACAGGCTCAGCATGAAGGGATTATTCTCTGGCATAAGGTCAACCACGCAACCTCTCCCCGTCCGGATCGATAAAATGCGGCGAGACCACTTCGACTTCGATGTTCTCCCCTTTGACTGTGTGACAGGCGAACATGCGGCTGCCCTGACGGCTGCGGCCATTCGAGACCAGCGCCAAGCCGACATAATGTCCAAGTTCCGGACTATACGAGACCGAAGTAATATAACCAAGGTTACCCGCCGCCGCCGGCGTCTCCGTCAATTCGTCAAAGGAATGAACATCGCGAACCGGACGGCTATGCGGCTCGAACGGTTCTTCCCGCATTAAAGCGCCGGATCTTAGGTTCAACGAACGGTCGACGGGTATCAACCCCACCAGTTTCAAGCGGTCTTCTTCGAGAAGCGCCGCTCGCTCCTTCAAAATGCTCCCAACATAATGCTTTTTCGTGCTCGCCATACGGCCAAGGCCAAGATCGTGCATTGTTGTAAGACCGTCGAGCTCCGGACCCGCCACGTGCCCTTTCTCAATTCGGAGCGCGGCCATTGCTTCTGTGCCGTAGGCCACGACGCCAAAGGCTTGGCCGACGTCCCAAAGTCGATGCCACAAGGCGTCACCATATTCGGACGTTATATAAATTTCGTAAGCCAGCTCACCGGAAAAACTGATCCGGAAGAGGCGAATTGGCGCATTGTCCAATTTGCCGTCGCGCACACCCATGAAAGGGAAGGCTTCGTCCGACATATCGATATCGGAGCCAAGCTCAGCCAAAAGCTCCCGGCTCTTCGGCCCAGCCACCGCGATACCGGCCCACTGATCGCTGACGGACGTTAAATGCACACGCATTTCCGGCCAGGCTGTCTGCAACAGCATTTCCATATGCGCCATGACCGGCCCCGCATTCGCGGTGGTTGTCGTCATGAAGTAGTGGTTCTCCGAAAGACGCGATGTCGTCCCGTCGTCGAATACTATTCCGTCATCCCGAAGCATCACCCCATAGCGGGCTCGACCAACTTTCAACGTCGAGAACGTATTCGCATAGATCCGGTCCAAGAATTTCGCCGCATCGGGACCTTGCACATCAATCTTGCCGAGACTTGTCACATCGACAATTCCGACGCCTTTTCGCACCGCATCGGCCTCACGGCGATATGCGGCATGAATATCTTCGCCGCCTTTCGGATAATAACGCGGCCTCATCCAGAGACCGGCCTCAACCGGCACGGCGCCATGATGTTTATGCCAGTCCTCGATTGGTGAGAACCGCTCCGGCATGAAATTGCGACCAACGTCACCTCCCGCGACGGTGCCGAGCGCCGTTGGTGTGTAGGGCGGCCGGAAAGTAGTAGTGCCAACTTCAGGAATCGACAATCCGCGTGCTTCTGCCATCAGGGCAAGACCCGCGATATTCGCCGTCTTTCCCTGATCCGTCGCCATGCCAAGCATGGTGTAGCGCTTCAGATGTTCGACCGAGACATAGCCTTCCAGATGGGCAAGTTCGACATCCTTGGTTAAGACATCGTGCTGGTAATCGATAAACGCCTTGCCGCCCCCACCGTTCGGTTGCGGTACTTTCCATAGTTCGCGCGCCGGCACCTCGTCCTCCCAATCGCCCGTGCATCCACCGACCGCTTCCTGGCCGGGGCCGAGGAGATTTCCGGGCACGAAAGCGTGCCGCGCTTCGTCATAGGTGGGCTGCCCGCCTTTGTGGCTCATCAGGTGTACAACCGGAGACCAGCCACCGGAAATCGCCAGCACGTCACACTTAATGTGACGGCTCGGCGCGGAAACTGAATTTCCGTCCTCGGAAAGTTTGGCGATTTCGACAGCTCGCAAAATCTTCCAGCCGACTGCTCGGGTTGTCACGAATCCTGTCAGAATTTCGATTCCGGCAGCCAAAACTTCCGCCGCCAATTGCGCCGGCGGCTTTTCCCGTGCATCCACGAGCGCCAGTACATTGACGCCAGCGGCCGCTAATTCGAGCGCTGTCCCATAGGCAGTGTCGTTATTGGTCGCCACCACCGCGCGTTTTCCCGGTATGACACCGAAACGCTTCACGTAGCCGCACGCTGCAGACGCAAGTATGACACCCGGTAAATCGTTATTTCGAAAAACCAATGGCCGCTCAATGGCGCCGGTCGCGAAAACCACGCTTTTCGCACGGGCCACCCATCTGCGCTGGCGGGGCTGACCTTGGGGGGGTGTCGGCAGATGATCCGAGACCCGCTCCGCCAATGCGAAGCAATTACCGTCGTACTGACCAAACGCGGTCGTACGGGTCATCACCCTAACATTTTCGAGCGCGGAAACTGCGGCCGCATCCTCACTATCCCCAAAGAGGCCCGGCATCTGCTCAACCAGCAATACCCGCTCACCTGCTTCACCTGCCTTTCGTGCGGCCGCCAAGCCCGCTGGCCCGCCACCAATCACCAACACATCGCAAAACGCGTTGGCGTGTTCGTAGCGGTCCGGGTCGGGCTGATCAGGCGCGACCCCCATACCCGCCGCCTTGCGGATGACCCGTTCATAGACTGGCTCCCAGAACGACGCCGGCCACATGAAGGT
>PBOZ01000012.1 GCA_002724555.1 Rickettsiales bacterium | reverse complement strand
CCAGAAATATAAACAAAACACAAAATATTGCATTGAGAGCAAACGCTATTTGCTTTTTGCTTTTGGTATTTGCACGGAACAACATGTCTGAAATCATATCCTCGTTTGACTTGCCAGACGGTCACATGGCTGCTGGTAGCTTGCTGACGGCATCTCAAAAAGCAGGTCCAGAACTAGCCCTTGGTGAACTCACCAGTTGGCTCATTGATCTTTGGGGCAAGATAGATAGTCATTTTTAGCATGGCCGCAAACCGTGTTCAAACGTTTGGCGATACTGCGAAAGCTGGAGTAGGTTACCTCACTCCCCATGCCCAGCGTCACGCAAGATCTGGGCGGCGGTTCCAGCTTCGGCTGCTGCGTCAGGCCTATTCGCTAGTTGTTTAGCGCCACAATTAGGTTAATAGCGAGGCCAATCAACAATATCGCTGCAGTCACTTTAGCCGCAAAAAGAAAGCGTTTAAGCACAAAGGCAGATTCTCTAGATGATTCGAGGATTTCAAGAAGGATTTTCTCTGCGTTAGTTAGGTTTTCCGCTTCAACCAGCTGCTGAAGTTGCTTGACTTTGTCTTTAGCCTTTTCCTCTCGTAAAAGTCTACTTTTGCGTAACTTTTTCAAGAGAAGCAATGGGCCAACAACAATAAATACAAGAACCGAGACGGCCGCAATTTGTGGTAATATTTCTTCAAATACAAGAACCGAGACAACGGCAATATTTGGTAATTCTTCTACGCTCATTATTCCTCTCCCCCAACAACTAAATGAGTTTCATACGCAACCAAGCCGTCAACGGCTTACAAGACACATCCTATCGCATGAGTGTGTCTTAGGGCAAAAGTTGGAGATCATATATAGAGTGATCTGTTAGTCGGTGACGGACCTAGCTTTAACGGCGTCTTAAATTCCAGTATTTAAGCGTGTCTGATTGACGGCCAAACGGTTTCCTGTGTAATTGATTGAGCGTTGGGACGTGCTGGACGACGCTGTTAAAACAGAGATTGCGGATTTACTTAGTTGCTGGTGAATAATACGCGTCAGGCCAGTAATAGAGTGCAAGGCTGCAGTCGGACGGCCAATCTACATCACTTTTGCAGTCTTATATGCCCTGCTTTGCAAGGATTTACGTGGATTTACACCCTAACGATTCTTTAAAGTAGTACATGTAGTACACGCTTAAATGTCTCGTATAACAAAACTGTCGGAGGACAGGTAATGGAAGCGCTGCGTGATTCAGGATCGCAAACACCAATCTCCGAGGACCTAATAGCTTCTCACGAACCGGATTTCAATCTGGGATGGTGTTCTCGCTGTAAGGCGCATACGACTGCTACACTCAGATATAGCAAGACGACGACCTCCAGTGGCCGCCGTAGTAAAATTAATGTCTGTAATCACTGCAAACGTGGTTTGTGCTGGTACAGACCGTGTGATATGCACCGATTCAATAAATGGTGTGTTGGCTGTGCGTTGGCTATAGGCTTGATAACTATTGTGTGCTTTCTCTCAACCAAGCTCTTTGGTTTCGAATATTCAACGGAGGCTGGCGTGGCGAGTTCCGCGGTACTATTTGTGGTACTTCTCGTGCAGGGTGTTTGTTTTCCTTTTCACTACAAGTGGCGGAAGTGGGTCAGAAGCCAATCCGCGACGGAAAATATAGTGATCTCCACAAAAAGGAAACTCGCCGCTGTCACAGCGTCGTTTATTACTTTTCTGTTGGTGGCTTTCTCGAGTTGGTTTATCGTTTCCGGCACTACTGAAATACTGGATCACCGCCTAAACCTCGAGATCACGGTCGCACTCACGCTATTTAGTATTTCAACGATAAGTCTTCTAAGTGCGTTTCTTGTTTTACGGAAGATTGCCGGGAAGGGATATGGATGATCTGTCATTCGTTTCACGGGGAGGTTGTTTAGAGCGATTTCCGTCTGGGCGATAAGTTTCGTGGTCTATGGATGTTTAGTAGATTTCGGCCCTTCATCATGGTCGCCAAAATGGATTTTTCTCGTGACATTCAATGTGCCTGTATTAATCACATTGATTCGCAGCTATCAGCTTACCGAGAAGCAATGGGACTGGTGCTTACTGACGTTTCTAATATTACATGCCAATGTTGTCATTACTCTTCTGTTTTCAGAATCCTGGCTTCCCGAAATCCATTTTGTTAGAGGACTTATTTATGGTCAGGCGTTCGTTCTAGTCGCATTAGGTTTTTGTTTTCTATACCGGGCGGTTAAAAAACAAATGTCGATTCCACTTTTTGTGCACTATGGACTCGGGACGTTCACTAACACCATTATCTTTTACTTGGTGCTCAATCAATGGCATTATCAATAGGTTAGATAATTGATGAAAAAGTCGCTTTTAATCTCGGTTGTAATGTTTGCTGCATTCCTAGCAATGGTATATTCTCCCACGACAACGCCAGAATTTACCGTTGAATTCAAAACGCCGAGTGCGAAGCCACTAGATCTCAAATCTGCCAAGCTACTTGACGAAGTAAATGCGTTTGGATTGGAAGGTATTGCTACCAACGAAAACGTTGCGGCTGGCATGTATGAAGTCGCTGACGCTGGTGAATGGATCGAGCCTGATCCGGATCAGATCAAAGCTATGGAAAATGCGCTGGGTATTCGTGTTTCAGTCGATCTGCGTAGTAGGACTGGATTCGGAATGAATCATATCTGGACACATGACCTGCATCGATTAACTAGTCAGAATCCAATACTGCGACGGTACCTGCAAAGGCATCAACGAACCCTAGATAAACTATCCTCTATTGTGAACCGTGAGCATTACGCAAACGCTTACTATTCCCCGAGCCAGGAGAGCGATCAACTGCTCCTTACCGCGTGGATTCCGTTGGCGTCAACCTGTCGGCAATACGGGAGGGCGCTTACCATCCGAGCACGCGTCGCGTTGGCCGAGGGCCGAATTGGTGATGCAATCACCGATGTGAACACCATACATCAATTAGGGCACCATTTGATGCAGGACGGGGGAACCATGCTTGAAGTGCTTGTCGGCAAGTCCATCGCCGCTGTGGCAATACAAAATTGGTGCGAAATCCTTTCGCATCCTGGGGTTTCGTTGAACGAATTAGGGGAAGTTTCAAAACTAGTAAAATCAGCGCCGCTTATTTCCGGTGTCAAGGCATTTGATGTATTTGAACGACTAAGTGTTCTACAGTTTGCTGAAAAGATGGAAAGGTTCGGCGCGAGCGGGGGGGGTATCTCTGGCCAGAGAGGAAGAATTAATAGTGTGGAACGTGCCATCCTACCCACGATTGGGATGGCATTTACTGATTGGCGGGATATTTACAATTCCATTAATCGGCATTTTGATACACACGTGCAAGTGTTATTAATTGCCGATGACGATGAGCGACGTAACGCAATCAAGGCGTTAGACAGCCGTTTTGGTGACATACCTAAACTAGTTGAAGAAGAACCCAAACAGCAATCTTTGGCGAACAAAGCCGCTTGGCATTTGATCGAAGAACTTTTCCTCAACTCCTCAGTGACTCAGTTGTGGGCGTTGGAATCAGCTCGACAGAGGAACGAGGTGCTGAACTTATGTATTGCATTGAAGCGTTTTCATATAGAGCAAAAGCGATATCCGGAGTCGCTTGAAGAACTCAAAGGGAAATATCTGGATGAAATACCTGTTGATTGTCGTACTGGCGTAATGGTGGGTTATATGCGGCTAAAGTCAGGCGCCCTTGTTTATACGAACGGCCAAAACGGGGAGGACAATCGGGGATGGGGTTATCTTAATTTATCGAACACCTACCGTACTCCATATGATGATCAGACTTATCTGATCGGGAAGGATGACCGCACCCCACCGCAAAGCATGAAGCAATTCGTGCGAAAGATTCCCGGGCGCCCTGTCACAAATGTTGATACGTATGATTGGAATCGCGAGGGGTTAAGTCTCGCAGGAGAGAACGTCTCTTTAGAGGAATTTACTAAGGTCTGCAGTATTGAAGAGTTGAAGTTGCTGGACCTGAGTCTCTCTGATTTACCCGACAAATGGCATCATGCACTTCCGAGTTTACAGGATCTGGAAGTGTTGGTTCTTGTAGGTAAAGATGTGACAGAGGAAGTGATGACGCATATAGCCAAACTATCATCGCTGCAAACATTGGTTCTAAACGGCACGACTATTGATGGGAACCTTCGTCCCATTGCCGGACACCCGAACCTAGAAACGTTACTCTTAGCTCGTTCGTCCGTAACAGACAATGATCTTCTTGCATTAGGGCGACTTCCGAAATTACGGAAGCTGAATCTTAGTGAAACCGAATTGTCCGATGCCGCAGGTCCGATATTAGCCGGACTTCAGAAATTAACTCATCTTCAATTATGTGGAACGAATATTACAGATAAAACATTGGCAGACATTTCTGAGATGGCAGAGCTCCGAGTACTACATGTCGACTTTACCGAGGTAACAAATGTCGGTGTCTTGTCATTGAATAATGCCAAATTACAGACCCTAGGCTTAATCGGCACTGGGGTAAATAACGAAATCAACGACGTACTCGCAGGTCATAGCAATCTGCAGTCAGTGTTTCTTTATGAAACGGAATTTGATTCCGAATTCCATGGAACAAGCAATGCTGTGGCCTTCTTTGAAAGGCCTTCCGGCGACATTATAGACAAACAGCATGTAGCGTCGCACCTGGGAGATCCTCAACAAACGAAATGGGGGAAACTTGTTGGTGTTTTGGATTGTTACGAGATCTTAGAGGACGAGAACCCGCTACGCGTTCGTTTGACATCAAATGAGTCAGACGCCAGAGACCGAATATTGGGCGGCGCGGGGGTCTCGGTTCTAAACTCAATTAAAGGTGATTTCGATGTCAGCGTTAAAATCAATCCTGATTGGGATTTGCATGACGAAATTATGACAGATCAAGTCCCTGGCAGAGTTAAATCGAACGGTACCCGCTACTTGGGAGCCGGCTTGTTAATTCAACAATCAAAAGAGCATTATTTAAAATGGTCGTGGACCTCGTTGTGCGACAATTCAGCACAAGTATATTCGCTGATCACGCCAGAATACTTTGTTTATCCAATCGTTAAAAATCGACCACACGCAGTATTCGCAATGGGATACCCTTAACTAACTGTAACAGGGCCATTAAGTCACTTTGATCATTTATCGATTTGGCTCCGATTAAGACGGCAAGGCAATAGAGTTACGGCCTTCTCCAGCAAGGATGGAGAATCCTGGACTTTGATCTCAGATATGAATACTCATTTTGCTGATGAAGTACAAGTTGGCATCTGGTGCGGGAAACTTTGCTCATCGGACTATGAATTTCAATTTGAAGATTTCACTATTGAGCAGTAGTTTCGTTTATCGGCAGACCTGATTCACGCGTCGGCCTTTACGAATCCATTAATGACCCGCCAGAACTGAACAACGTCACTTCTTCAAGTGAGGCTACAGGCTTACAAGACCCATCCTATCGCATTCGTATATCTGAAGGAAAAGTTGGAGATTGAAGAGATGTCTGTTAGTCGGCGACGGACTTAGCTTTAACTGCGTCTTAAATTCCAGAATTTAAGCGTTTCTGTTCGCCGGTCGAAAGGCCTTCTGTGATGTTGCGAACGCCTGTTAGACATTTTTGTGTGCTTGTTCCTATAGAGTTATAATTCCGTTTCACGGCACAGCGTGGGTATATAACTGGAGTCCCAAGACAGGGGTGGGGGTATGGATCTGAAACGCAGAGAACGCAGAAGTAGCTGGTGGTACTATGACTATGACATAGACCTTAAAAGACTGGTCTTCACCAGAAAGAACGCCTATTACGTGCTACTATTGTTAACCATATGGT
>PBOZ01000052.1 GCA_002724555.1 Rickettsiales bacterium | reverse complement strand
GGAGGCAATCGGATGACGGAAACGCAACCACTGATGCAAGGCAAACGAGGCCTCATCATGGGTGTCGCGAACGACCGCTCGATCGCCTGGGGTATTGCTAAGACTTTGGCGGCACATGGCGCGGAACTTGCCTTTACGTATCAAGCTGATGTTTTGGAGCGACGTGTAAAACCTCTCGCAGAGTCGCTGGGTTCTAACTTATTATTGCAATGTGACGTGACCGATGACGATAGCCTGGACGAGACATTTGCCGAGCTCGAGAAAAGTTGGAATTCGTTAGACTTTATTGTTCATGCAATAGCTTTCTCGGACAAGAGTGAGTTGACTGGAAAATATCTTAATACGAGCCGTTCAAATTTTTCGCTTACAATGGATGTTTCTTGCTATTCGTTTACGGCGGTTGCGCAGCGTTCGGCTGCTATGATGAAAGACGGTGGCAGTATGGTGACACTCACCTATTACGGCGCTGAACGTGTGATGCCGCATTACAATGTGATGGGTGTGGCAAAAGCGGCTCTAGAAGCCAGTGTCCGTTATTTAGCGGTTGATTTGGGCGAGCGCGGCATTCGGGTGAATGCAATTTCTGCTGGTCCGATCAAGACCTTGGCGGCGGCGGGTATCGGTGACTTTCGATACATACTCAAGTGGAACGAATTAAATTCGCCGTTGCGCAGAAATGTGAAGCTTGACGAGGTTGGTGGCGCAGGCCTCTATTTGCTAAGCGACCTTGCAAGCGGCGTGACCGGCGAAGTGCATCATGTTGATTGTGGTTATCATACTGTTGGTATGGTTGCTGTCGACGCGGCGGAAGAGGTCAGTCAGCTCCTTTCTAGTATAAATCCTAAATCTTAAGTTCGGACGATGTCTCATAACGGCTTTGGCCATTTATTTCGATTCACGACGTGGGGCGAAAGCCATGGACCCGCCATTGGTTGTGTTGTCGATGGAGTTCCGCCTGGCATACCTCTTGAGGAAGTCGAAATCCAAGTTTATCTGGATAAACGTCGTCCTGGACAATCTCGGCACACCACGCAACGCCGGGAGCCCGATAAGGTTAAGATTTTGTCTGGCGTCTTTGAAGGCCGAACGACAGGCACCGCTCTTAGTCTTGTAATTGAGAATATAGATCAACGTTCGCGCGATTATTCAGATATTTTGGACAAATTTCGGCCTGGTCATGCGGATTTCACATATTGGAACAAATATGGGATTCGCGATTATAGGGGCGGGGGGCGATCTTCCGCCCGCGAGACCGCGATGCGTGTTGCTGTGGGCGCTATAGCCCGTAAGATTCTCGGAAATGCTCTGACTATTCGTGGTGCTTTGGTTCAAATTGGCGATAGGAAAGTGGATCGTTCTGTCTGGGACTGGAATGAAACTGAAAAAAATGATTTTTGGTCTCCAGACGCGAGGGCCGCGGGAGATTGGGAAACGATGATGGATATTGCCCGAAAATCTGGCTCGTCGCTGGGTGCGGTGATTGAGATCGTGGCAATGGGTGTCCCTACTGGCCTCGGGGCGCCGATATACGGGAAATTAGATGCTGACTTAGCATCTGCCATGATGGGTATTAATGCAGTGAAAGGTGTTGAAATCGGTGCTGGCTTTGGCGCGGTTGAACTTTCGGGTGAGCAAAACGCCGATGAGATGCGAATGGGCAACAATGGGGAAGTCGAGTTTCTGTCTAATAGTGCTGGAGGTGTCCTCGGCGGAATTAGTACTGGGCAAGACGTTGTTGTTCGGTTTGCGGTCAAACCAACGAGCTCAATTCTCACGCCGCGAAGAACAGTCACTAAGCAAGGCGAGGATTCCGAAATTTCGACAAAAGGCCGTCACGATCCGTGTGTGGGCATTCGTGCCGTACCGGTAGGCGAAGCAATGATGGCGTGCGTCCTTGCCGATCATCTGCTTCGTCATAAAGCTCAATGCGGTCAAAATTATGAGTAAACATCAAGTATCGATCGACGCAGCGTTGTCAGTTTTAGATGACTTCATGCGGTCTTTGAACGCAAATGACGAAGCCGGTGTCAACCAATCCTTTAATTTTCCGCATATCCGTTTTACCGGCGGCGGCGATATTAAAATTTTTTATAAACGGGGTGATTACAATCTCTCCTATTTTCGAGAACGAACGGAAGGGGATGGTTGGCATCGGAGCGATTGGGACCGAAGGGAAGTGGTGCATTCCGGGTCTCACAAGGTGCATTTTGATACACAATTCAGCCGCTATCGGGGCGATGGCTCTATTATTGGCAGTTATACTTCACTGTACATTGTGACATGCTTAGACGGGAAATGGGGAATTCAGGCGCGGTCGAGTTATGCTCTTTAATACAGTTATTCAGCGAGCATTGGGTAGGATATAAAGCCTCGAAAACGAGCTCGTCCACCCCTCTTAAAATCTCCGTTTCGGGCCAGCTTGGGGAATTTTTCGATCAGTCTTTTGATGGCAATTCGACCTTCCAATCGAGCAAGGCTCATTCCGGCGCAGGCATGGGTACCGGAGCCAAATGCGATATGACGGTTCGGCCAGCGTTTGATGTTCAAAGTTTCTGGATCCTCGAATTGCGCGGGATCACGGTTGGCCGCTCCGATGCAAAGATGAATATAGGTACCTGCGTGCATTTTCACGCCACCGATGATTGTATCATGCGAGACACGACGGTTCCCGAGCTGGTTGGAGCTTTCAAATCGCAAGAATTCTTCGACCGCTAAATTTATTAATTTCGGATTTTCGCGCAGTTCGCTCAGTTGGCTCGGATTTTCAAATAAAGCGGCAACGCCGTTACCAATTAGGTTTGTGGTTGTCTCGTGGCCAGCGTTCAAGATAAAAATGCAATTTTGAATTAGTTCGACATCGCTTAGTTGCTCACCTTTATTTGATCCTGCAATCAGGCTGGCCATTATGTCGGTTGAGTAGTGACTCGGGTGGCGTCGGCGATCATTAATTAGGGCAGCTAAATATTCTGAGAATTCCGTAACAGCACGATTGCCTCGTTCTATTATAGCTGGTGGCGTAACAGGCTCGAGGGCACCCAATATATCTAAAGACCAGTTGCGCAATGGATCTCGATCGGCCTGTGGTACGCCAAGAATATTGCCGACCACTTCGACGGGTATGGCAGCGGCGTAATCGCTAATGAGGTCGAATGAAACTTTCTTTGCTGCAGTATCAAGTAATTTTTCGATCAAGGAGTGCAATTCATTCTCAAGGTTACGAATTGCCCGCGGGGCAAATGCGGGTGATAAAAGGGACCTGACGCGGGAGTGTAGTGGCGGATCATTAAAGACCAGGCTGGTCGTGTGGTGCTGGTAAAGAGGGCTGTCCGCACCGTATTTCGGGCCGAACTCTAGTCTTTTGTCAGAGCTGAACGCTGCGCCCTTATATACCTCGGTAATATCGTCGTAGCGGGTCAAAAAATAACTTCCATCCGGACATCGATGAACAGGGTCATTTTCTCGCAAGAGCCGATATGCGGGATAGGGATTGTTAAGAAAATCCGGATGCAGCGATAATGGATCGAAAGCTGCTGCCTTTTCAATGTTGGTGCGCGGGTCCGAGTAATTTCCGCCCCAGGGCTTCACGGGTTACACTATTCCGCCGCCTCCCGTGTGATCGCTTCGCGTTCTGCGAGTTTGCTATAGCCGTCTCGTGTTTGTGGAAGCTTCTTGCCGAGTATACGTGTGGCAACGACGGTTCGAAGGATTTGTGCCGTACCGCCGCCAATAGAGAACATTCGACCATCGCGGCAGAAACGTTCCATTGGACGCCGGCGCGAATACCCGGCGGCACCGAAGACCTGAAGTGCATCGTTGGTGACCTTTAATGCCATATCGGCGGCAATTACTTTCGCTTTGGCCGCTTCCGTTGCGTCGGGAAAGCCGTCTCCCGCATTTGCCGCAGCGCGATATAGCATCAATTGCGCGCAATCGATCTGGATTGCCATATCTGCGAGCATCCACTGCAGGCCTTGGAATTCATAAATTGGCCGACCGAATTGCTCTCGTTCTTGTGCATATTTCAGGGCATGCTGATAAGCTCCCTGCGCAATTCCGAGTGCCATGGTGCCAGCACCAACTCGTTGTGAGTTATAAGCATCCATTAAATCGGCAAACCCTTTGCGCAGGCCGCGCGGCGGCATAACCAGGGCATCTTCTGCGACTTCCATTTCTTGCATTATTACCTCAGCTTCCGGAATGCCGCGAAGGCCCATCGTAGGTTCGCGATTGCCAATGCTAAGTCCGGGTGTCTGGTCCCGGATGCAAAGAAATCCGCCGATACCCAATTCTTCGCCCTGCTCATCAAAGACGCGGGCGAACACCAGATGCAGACGGGACGCGCCAGCGCCTGTTATCCAATGTTTTTTGCCGTTTATGATGTACCTGTCGCCCTTTTTGTCAGCCCGTGTGGTCATTTCCGTGGCCGCACTACCGGCTTCTGGCTCGGTTATGCAAATTGCAGGCTTATCGCCATTTAATACGAACTCTGCCGCCATTTTTTTTTGCTCTTCCGTACCGTATTTCATTACGGTGGAGATGGCACCCATATTACTCTCAACGACGATCCGTCCTGTAACGCCGCAGACCTGAGCCATTTGTTCGACAACTAAAGTTGCGTCGAAGAATGTTCGTCCTTGTCCGCCATAAGCCTTCGGAATTGTCATCCCCATAAAGCCGCCATTCTTAAGGTCTTCGACATTGTCCCACGGATACTTCTCACTGCGGTCTATTTCAGCGGCGCGAGTTTCGAAATTGCTGCGTGCTAATTCCCTGGCGCGGGCTTGCAGGTCTTGCTGGTCAGTGGTGAGTTGGAAATCCATTGAATGGCTCCTCGTTGAACTTTGTCAGAGTATGAAGGTCCGGAACGTTACAGACAAGTTCTCGACTTCGTCTCACAAAAGCTATGTTAAGCTTAGGCCGATATTTAATTTTTAGATGAGATGCCGAACTATGGTTGACGGAGCACAGTCAAAAATTACGCTCGAAGAGGCGGAAAAGACGCACAATGCACAGATTATTCGTCGGCCGGATGAAATGCCTCCTGAGGTGGCGCGTTTTGCAAATTTGAGTCAGATGGTTTTTCATCCAACCGCTGAAAACCCAACTGAGCCTAATGCGGGCATTCTGATATATGGACCGGGCGGGGGATTTCCCCTCCACAAGCATGGGTTTGCTCAGGTTTGGTACATGTTGGAAGGCGAATGCCGATATGGAACCGAAGTTCTAAAGCCCGGTGATCTTATTTACATGCAGGATCCGCATTTCGAATATGAAATGCATACTGAAAAAGGATGCAAAATTTTATTTGTTCAGTATCCAGGGCCGACAACAGGCGAGGCACCTATTTACGATGGTCGTTTCAATCAAAAGAAAAAGCCAAAGCCTGAAAATCAAGACCTAGAACGCTAATAAAACAACATAATTGAGTATAAGGACAACCTATGCATTTCGGTACTTTTATGGAGTTTGGCACGCGTCCAGACGTCTCTCATGCGGAGGCGTTTAGGGAGGGGTTTGATCATGCTAAACTTTGTGAAGATGTTGGCCTGGATAGCGTCTGGCTATCTGAGTTCCACTTTATGCCGGATCGTTCGGTTCTTTCCTCTCCGATCGTTGTAGCCGGGGCGCTCGCTCAGCATACCAGCCGTGTTCGGATAGGTATGGCAGTCTATGTTTTACCTTTAACAAATCCGCTGCGCGTCGCTGAGGAGTCGGCCTCAGTGGATCAAATGAGTGGCGGGCGGCTTGATTTTGGTATCGGTCGGAGCGGGTTTGCGCGCCAATATAAAATCTACAATATTGACTACGGTGAGAGTCAGGCTCGCTTCGAGGAAGCTGTAAGCGTGCTTCGGAAGGCTTGGAGTGGCGAAAAATTTTCTCATACGGGACAGTTTTTTAGAATTACTGACGCACAGTTGGTACCAGTTCCACTCCAGCAGCCGCATCCACCCATGCGGATGGCCGCGTCATCCCCTGGAACGTTCAAGAAGGTTGCAGAGGAAGGTTTGCCGCTTTTCGTCGGTCTGCGGGGGGACGGATTGGAAGAACTAAAAGTCAATATTCAGATTTATCGAAAGACGTGGATTGAAATGGGGCACACGGACGAAAGCAGCGTTTTTCTTCGCGTGCCGGTGTATGCAGCTGCTACAAAAGAAGCTGCAATTAACGAGCCACGCGCTTGTATTACCCACTACTTTGAACGTCAGGCGCGTATGATCGCAGCGGCGGGTGCGCAAGGCGAAAGTGCTGAGGAAATGCGCACGCGAACTGTAAAGGCTTTGGCCGCACTTTCTTATGATGATATTCGTCGGTCACGTGCGGCAATTGGATCGCCGGAAATGCTAATTGATCAATTGACGGAATGGCAAGAGGTTCTCGATATCGACGGTGTCGTGATGGAGTTAAATGCAGGGAATATGCTGACGGAAAATCAAATAAACACCAGCGTGCGCCTGATTGCAGAAGAGGTTATGCCAGTATTTAAATAAATTTTAGTCTGCGTGCGCATAAGGGCTTACTATGATTTTTTTCGTTGCGCTTGAGATAAATATATTGCCGGAATAAAACCGCAAAATGCAAAAATTCCAAGAGCTAGGAATGCGTCTTGAAACCCTTGCGTATTAGCCTGCGCCAAAATGACTTCGCCTAAGTAATGGAGCGCGCCCGTGTTGCGAATTGCTTCCGCCACACCTGCTTCGGATAAAAGGCGTGTTATCTGTTCTACCAATTCGCCACTTGCCTGACTTGTTACAATTTGTGTCGCTGTAAAGGCATCGAGATGGAACGGTATACGTAGTTCTAAAAAGACTACGAGCACGTTAGTGCCAATGGCTGCGCCCAACATTCGAATAAAATTCACAACGCCAGATCCTTTATCCACCAGATCTTGTGGCAGGGCTCGCAACGCTTCCGTATTCATGACGGGCCTTATGAAAGCCGTCCCAACCCGAATGAGTATCGTGAAGGATACAAAAGTCCAAAAAGGCGTGTTTACATCGGCCTGTGACATGAGAATAAAGGCCATACCGAAGGAAAACAGTCCAAAATAGATGAGGTAGCTTGTCGGAAACATGTCCGTCAGGCGACCGGATAAAGGGAATAATATTAGTAATGAAAGTCCACCCGGAATCATTAACATTCCGGCGCGCAAAGGTGTGTAGTGCTGAATTTCTTGCACAAATAACGGTATCATGAATGTTGAAGATAAGAAGGCGCAGCCAGCGAAAAAAGAGATGACGGCGGCGGCACTAAAGCGCGGTACCAGGAATAGCTTCATGTTCACCAAAGGGTGTGGCCCGTAGATTTGGCGCAATACGAAGGCGACTGACGATATTATCCCAGATATAAACCCTATAATGATGATATCGGATACCCACCCAAGCCGTTGTCCAAAACTGAATGAAAGCAGAAGGGAAGCGAGCGCTGCCGACATAAGGAGCAGTCCAATAAAATCAAATTTTGGGAGCTTCTTCGGAAGTTTTTTATTTGGCATGAATAGAATACCCATGACCAAAGCCATGCCAGCAGTCGGAATTTGGAGCAGGAACACGTAGTGCCAATTGAAATACTCAAGAGCGAGGCCACCTAGGGTTGGCCCCATTATAGGCGCCAAGACCATGCCCATACTGAATAGCCCCATTGACATGCCCTTTGATTGAGCGGGCCACACTGAGAAAGTTACAGCCATTGCAAGCGGCTGGACTACACCAGCGGCTGTACCTTGAAATACACGTCCAAATGAAAGCAAGGCAGTGTTTGTGGCAAGTCCACTCATCGCCGAACCAAAGAGAAAGAGTAATAAGGCGGCGATAAAGGCCGCGCGCTGTCCGAAATTTTGGATTACCCAAGCCGAAAGCAACATCCCACCAGTCATGGCGCCGAAATAGCCCGTTGATAAAAGCTGAGCCTGATCGCGGCCTATTCCAAACGCGCCCATAATATCCGGGAATGCTACGTTCACAGTAGAGCTGGCGAGAATAACAGTCATTCCGCCAATCACTGAGGTGATCGTTGCAAACCATTTATAGGCCGGCCCGTAGCGGGCGAAAAGATCGTCTATAGTTTCGTTGTACAAAGCACTAACAAGGTGGATTTTTCATCCGGTCACGCAATCCTATAATGACGAATTTTTATGGCTCCGGATATCCGCCACCGGGTTCACGTTGCTCGGACCCTTTTAGGGCAGGATTGAAAACACAAATCAATTCAAGCTTTGTCTCTGACCTTAAGATATGAGCGTCATGCTGATCGAGTGCGTAAATGGTGCCTGGCGAGATGTTATGCGTAACTTGGGCATCGATATCTTCGATACTTCCGGTTCCTGATAGACAAAAGACTGCTTCCAGGTGGTGGTCATATTGCATCTCAATCTTGAGCCCTGGCTCAATTTCCGTAAAATTTAGAGAGAAACCCATTTGGTCTTCGGCTAATAATAGTCGAGTACTAGCACTGGTTGCGGATTTAATCTTTCTGCTTGTGTCTTCACAGTCTTCTACTCGACGAATGATCATTTTAGGTCTCCAAACGGTGATTAACGTGGACTGGGGCAGATTTTTAATACTCCATAATATAGTCTAGCGCTGGACAGGAGCTCTAACTATAAGGGTAAAAAATTCAGCCTGGGAGGATGTATGAAATTTGGTTTTATGATCCAGTTACAGATGCCGAAACCATGGTCGGCAACATCGGAGAGAGACGCTCACCTAAACGCGGTTGAGCAATCTGTTCGGGCGGAGGAGGCTGGTTTCGACCGAATTTGGATTACCGAGCAGCATTTTTATGTTGAGATTGGTCACAGTGCCGCTCCGGATATGATGTTGGCAGCGATTAGTCAACGGACGAAACGCGTCCGATTGGGGTTCGGCGTTGTCGTCCTGCCCTGTCATCATCCATTCCATGTTGCGGAACGGGTCGCAACATTGGACATTTTAAGTGAAGGACGGGCAGAGTTCGGGTTTGGACGCGGAACGGCAGAATACATCACTGAGGGGTTCGGTGTGAGTGCTGAAGATGCGCGTGCTTATGCTGATGAGTCCGTTACGGCCGTGATGTCCATGTTTGAGCACGAGACATTTCCTGGATATCAAGGAAAGTTTTTTGATTTACCGTCGCGAAAAGTGGTGCCGAGACCCCTTCAATCTCCGCATCCACCGCTTTGGACGGCGGCATCAAATCTTGAGTCCTGGGCCCGAGCTGCGAGGCGGGGTTTGGGGGTTATTGGCGTGACGCGCTTGCCGCCGGAGGAAGCCAAACCCGCAGTTGAAGCCTATTGGCGTGAAATAAAAGTGAGTAATCCCGAAAATTGGGATGGTAAGTATGCAAATCCAAGTGCCGGAGCCTTCGCTATTACGTGTTGTCACGATGATGACAGCGTCGGGAGAGATATAGCGACTGCGAGCGCTCGATGGTACTACGGACAAAACGATGCAGAGCTCAATCGACTACGTTTTGGTTCGGCAGCGGGTATTAAGGGGGTATTGGCCACGGTTAAAGATCGGTCAAATCAGGAGTTGATCGAAGACGCAATGGTCGTTGGTGGCAATGTAGACACATGCTCGCGTGTCATCGAACGTTGGGCAGAAATCGGTCTCGATCAAATCGTTTTGATGATGCAAGCGGGGCATACGACGCATGAGCAAGTTATGCGTTCCATTGATTTGATTGGAGAGAAAGTGATCCCGCGTTTTCAATAACTTGTTGAACGTGCTGGTGCACGTTAAACATTCAGACAATCTATCCCAACAAATGGATTTTTGCATGAATAGCCATCTATTTTCACCATTTTCTTTGCGCGCCCTAAATCTCGATAATCGTATTATTGTCTCGCCAATGTGCGAATACAGCGCGGTGGACGGGAATGCAACGGACTGGCATTTGATGCACCTTGGCCAGTTTGCGACGGGAGGTTACGGCCTCGTCATTACCGAAGCAGCCGCAGTCGAGCCGCGAGGACGGATTACACCTCAATGTCTTGGTATCTGGTCAGATGAGAACGAAGAGGCTCTTGCCCGGGTCATGCGTTTTTGCAGAAAGTATGGACAGGCTAAGATGGGTATTCAGCTGGCGCATGCTGGCCGAAAAGCGTCAACACACCTTCCCTGGGAAGGCCGTAATCCATTAAGTGATAGTGAGGGGGCATGGGAGACGGTTAGCAGTTCCGCTAATCCGCAAGACGAGGGCTGGCATACCCCTAAGGCAATGGACCGAGACGATATGAACGTGGTTAAGAGGGCCTTCCTCGAGGCGGTCGAACGTTCGGACCGTCTTGGTTTCGACATGATCGAGGTGCACAGCGCTCATGGTTACCTTTTGCATGAATTTCTCTCGCCGATCTCAAATACACGAAATGATGAGTTTGGGGGCCCAATCGAAAACCGCATGCGCTACCCCTTGGAAGTATTCGCTGCGATGCGCGAGGTCTGGCCTGAAAAGAAGCCAATGGGCCTGCGCTTATCTGCTACGGATTGGGAAGAGAATGGGTGGACCCCGGAAGATTCGGTTATCTATGCCAAAAACTTAAAAGAACTTGGTTGCGACTATATTTGTGCCTCAAGTGGTGGCATTTCGGGCAATACGCGACTTGAATTGGGGGAGGGGTATCAAGTTGATTTCGCCGATAAGATCCGGAGGGAAGCGGACATTCCGACCATGGCAGTTGGGATGATTTATGATCCGCATCATTCTGAAAGCATAGTTGCGGATGGTAAGGCAGATATGGTGGCACTCGCGAGAGGCCTTTTATTCGACCCCCATTGGCCGGTGCGTGCTGCCGCTGCGCTCGATGTTGCAGCGACGTCACCGCCACAATACGAGCGGGCATACGGCTTCCGTTTTCTCCGTGAAAAGGAGAAAAACTGGTTGCGTCCAATAGGCTCAGCTGCAGAGTAAATATAGGGGACTAGTAACTGTCGCGATAGGCCTATCGGGGCGATACATTAGACACTCTTAATGGTGGCACGGATATAATTAGTTGGCCCATTTCCTTCTTATTCATGGCGCATGTCACGGAAGTTGGTGTTGGAGATTTGTTGTGCCTTTGCTAGAGGCTGCAGGGCATTCAGTAGAAGCGCCCGATCTTCCTGGACATGGCGTGGATAAGACACCTATGTCCGAACTTTCGCTAGACCTCTACTCTGCTACGGTCACTGAATGTGCGCTTAAATCCGTCGAGCCGATTGTGCTTGTCGGACACAGTATGGCAGGCGCCATTATTTCCAGAGCGGCCGAGCAAGCACCTGGGGCGATTGCGCAACTGGTCTATCTAACGGCCTATCTTCCAAGATCCGGGGAAAGCTTAGCCACGCTTGTTAAGCGTGATACTGAGGCTTTGGCAGAAGTCGTTCGAATGGACGTAAATGGTACGGATTGTTTCTCGATTACAGCGGATACAGCCCGCCGCGCATTCTATCAAGATGCCGATGATGAAACTTTTGCTTACGCCTTAGATCGAATTTGCCCTGAGCCGGTAAGTATTTTTCGAGATAAAACGCTATTTACGACAGCGCAGTTCGGCTCAGTTTCACGGGCCTACATCCATTGCACGCTGGACAATGCGATCAGTTTCAAACTGCAAAAAGACATGGTGGCAGCGTTACCCTGCGACCCGGTAAAAACGCTAACAAGTGGCCATTCGCCTTTCCTGACAGCTCCGGAGGCGCTTGTCGCGCATTTATGTGCGCTTGCTGAGTGAAGCCCATGGGGCTTCGACAGATTTATTATGAAATAAGAGATAGGCCCCGAGCGCATCTTTAGGCCCGATGCAGTAAAAATCATCATCCTCGAAGATTGGGGAAATGCCCGCAACATTGAAGTACTTCTTGGTGGCCTTCAAATCCAGACTTCCAAGGCCTTGCCCGCAGGTATAGGGGAGAGTGGGGGCATTAAAACCTGGCAACATTGCAGCTACCTGGTCCGGCGTAACGAAATGAAATCGCCCGCGCGACAAATCTAGAGTCTGAATGCCTTCTATCTCAATTGCTTTGGCACCGAAGAAGGTTTCGTACCGCCCGACTGCCTCTTCAACATCTTTGACGCAGATTAACAAGTCTGTAAGGGTATCGGCGCGGTTTCCATGATCCATTTCGCCAGGAAGCCAGAAATTTTCGGGTGTATGATTAGTCAGTATTTGTAAACGGCCCTCTGTGAAAGTGCCTGGTTTGACACGCAAAACGGTAAAAACCATAAGTGTTTCTTTACCGTTTACGGTCACTTTCCGCCGCAGGTGAGCAGGGTCCTGCATCTCCAGGCCGGCTTCCGCCAGACGTTTTGCTGTTGCATCTATATCCGCATTGGTTAAGGCGATTACATGAAGGCCTTGATAACGTCGAAGCATATTTGTGAGCTGATTGGCCAGTGGACTTTCACCAGTTGCGGCCAAAACCTCGATAAAGCCTAGATTGAGTTTAGCCAGCTTGTTGGATGTGTGTGTGCGTTGAAGAACACCATTGGCGTCTTCATTGTATTGGATATTTGTGGCCGAAACTTGAAAGCCGAGTTTCTCGAGTTGACGCCCAGCCTCGTTGAGGTCATGTACGAAATATCCAATATGGTCGTAAAAGATTTCTGTTCCTTTGGGGGATTGTCTGTCGACCCAGGCCATTTGGAATACTCCTTAAGGGTGCTGGACGAAGGATAGTAGGAACCGATACTTATAGCCAGTAAACCGGCTAATTAAGGAATTAGGGACGATTATGGCAGAGGGACGCGCCTATAAGGACCTTTGGGAACACATTGAAGAACTCGACAAAGCCGATTTGCTTTATCGTATTGATAAGCCTGTCAACAAAGATACGGAAATGCATCCGCTGGTTCGTTGGCAATTTAGGGGCGGTATTGGAGAGACCGAACGCAAAGCCTTTCTTTTCACAAATGTTATAGACAGCAAAGGCCGACAATATGACATTCCGGTATTAATCGGCGGGTTGGCTGCTAATCCGGAAATTTATCGCATCGGTATGGCCGCGAATACCTTGGATGAAATTGGTCCGCTATGGGAGCGTGGACTCAATAATCCAATTGCAACCAATGTGGTCAGTGAGGCGCCGTGTCAGGAAATTGTCATGACCGGTTCCAAAGTTCGGGGATTCGGCAATGGCCTCGATGCCCTTCCAATTCCAATTTCGACGCCCGGCTATGACACGGGGCCTTATTTTACCGCTGCGACTTGGATAACGAAGGACATCGATAGCAGTATTCAGAACATGGGTGTATATCGCGGGAATCTAAAGGCGGCAGACCGGATAGCTGTAATGATGCAAATATCAACACAGTCTGGCGGTTATAATCATTGGAAGGGCTATCAGCAGCGAAAGGAGAAAATGCCTGTCTGTATTATTCTCGGTTGCCCGCCAGTGGTCGAGTATACAGGCCCTCAAAAAGTAAAACTTGGTGTCGATGAATTGACAGTGGCTGGTGGTCTCGCGGGTGGTCCGATCAATACGGTGAAAGCTAAAACAGTAGACCTGTATGTACCGGCCGAAGCGCAGATTGTTGTTGAGGGTTATATCGATCCCGAATACTTGGAGCCCGAAGGGCCTTTTGGTGAATCCCATGGCTACATAGCGCTTGAAGAATATAACAACACAATGGATGTCACCGCTATTACTATGCAGAAAAATCCAGTGGTTAGTTCCATTATTAGTCAAGTCACGCCCAGTGAATCCAGCGTGATTAAGCGTGTCGCGTATGAACCGATGTTCAAATCCTATCTGCGGGACACACTGGGCATTCGTTGTGTTCAAAAGGTCTCGCTGCATGAACCATTAACTAATCTCCGGCGCTTTGTGACTATTACAGTTGATCGTGATGCGAAAAAAACCGAAATTTGGCGAGCGCTTATGGGTATATCTTCTTACCAAGCGGCGGTTGGAAAATATTGTATAGCAATCAATGATGACATTGATCCGGACAATGCGGACGCTATCCTTTGGGCAATGTCCTATCGAGCGAATCCAGTGAATGATATTCAGATTATTGATTATCGCGCCCGTGGCCATGGTCCGGTTCTCCGTGAGTCAACCGATGAATCTACGATGTTAATTGATGCAACACTCAAGTACGATTTGCCACCAGTTGCTTTGCCGACAAAGGAGCATATGCTGCGAGCCAAGGAACTATGGGGGGAACTCGGTCTCCCACCACTCACACCCGAGGCTCCTTGGCACGGATATTCTCTGGGGGACTGGAATACGAAATGGGAAGCAATGGCTCGCCGCGCGACGGACGGCGATTACTTACTTAATGGCGAGCGCACAGCTCAGCTCAAGCAAAAACTTGAAGACCCTCAAGTCTCCATTCGGGACGTAATGGGTGACGACTTCAACCCGGAAGAGGAATAGGCTATTGGCAGCAAATCCCCAACGCTTGATTATTGGCATCAGCGGTGCTTCTGGCGTGATTTACGGTATCCGGATGCTGCAGGTTCTTCGAGAGACATCAGTTGAAACTCATTTGGTGATTTCAAAATCAGCCGAAGTCACTATTGCATACGAGACGGAGTGGAAGGCTGCCGACGTAAGACACCTTGCCGATGTGGTCTATCCCGCTGCTGATATTGGTGCCGCAATATCTTCTGGAAGTTTTAAGACTATGGGAATGGTGATTGCGCCTTGCTCGGTACGTTCGATGGGGGAGATAGCGAACGGCGTTACATCATCGTTGGTGTCTCGCGCCGCTGACGTTGTTCTGAAGGAACGCCGAAAACTCGTACTTATGCTGCGGGAGACGCCGCTACATGCGGGTCATATACGGCAAATGCGGGCCGTCACGGAAATGGGAGCCGTTGTTGCACCGCCTGTTCCAGCTTTCTACGCTCGCCCAAAAAGTATCGAAGAAATGGTGGACCAAACGATCGGCCGAATTCTTGATCTCTTCGATATGGATATCGGTTTTACAAAGCGTTGGGGAGAAGACATTGAACGTATAGGTTAAGCTCATACTGGCCGGATTAATTTTTGCCGGGCTTTTTGGACTTTTCTACGTGTGACGCATCCGTCGACGTGGTCGTTAATCAAACCCATTGCTTGTATGAAAGCAAAAATGGTTGTGGGCCCGATAAATTTCCAGCCGCGTTTTTTCAGGTCTTTTGAGATGGCAATTGATTCGGGAGACGACGTTATTGTCTGGGGTTTGGGCAGGGTCTTTTCGTCGGGCTCGTAGCTCCAAAAGTAAGCAGCAAGAGAGCCCTCTGATTTGATCATCTCTTTCGCCCGTTTGGCGTTATTTATGGTGGCTTCGATTTTGCCGCGATGGCGAATAATTGAAGCGTCTTGGAGGAGGCGCTCCACATCTTGTTCCTTGAATTTGGCGATATGCTCAAAGTCGAAGTCTTTAAAGGACCGACGAAAGTTTTCGCGCTTTGCTAGAATTGTTCGCCAGCTGAGGCCAGACTGGAATCCTTCGAGGCATATTTTTTCGAAAAGGCGTCGATCGTCGACCACGGGGAAACCCCATTCAGTATCATGATAATGGATATATTCGGGCGTAACTACACTCCAACTGCAGCGCAGTTTCCCGTCCGGCCCTGAGACTGGTATAGGCATATGTGGTCTCCGTAATAGATTTTTTTCAGTTAGCCATAATGCCGAGACGGTTACTGTTTTGGCGGCATATTTTAATCTGTTTACCCCGCTAGGGATATTAACTGTGACTAAAGGATCACTTGGCGCCCATTCCTGCAAGTCAGCAAGGAATTTTGCAACTTAGTGGAGATCCTCTCACTTTTAAACCGAGGCACAAACGCGGTGGCGGCATGCAGAAAATTTTCATAATATCAGGTTGGATATAGCTTATTGAGGGCCTCTCGGGTTTTTTAGGTGGCCAGACATATAGCAGAAATTAGGAGATGTTTTTCATTACAATAAGTGGTGACAAAGGAGTGGCAGGTGCCTAGGTAAACTCTCGGCAAGTATTGCCACCGATGGTGCCTAGTATGGGTTCAATTCAGTGCATAACTGGCTTAACGTGCTTTGATAAAGCTGCTGGCATCTAACCTTTCCAGCTCTCTTAAGTGAACGTCAGTCATGAAAGCAACCACAAAATAAGGACTTAATCTATTGGCTATACGCTAATGTCTTTTTAACTATAGATTTAAAAAAGGGTTACGTAGGTTCATATTTTTAGGGTAAATGCCGGGAGAAGTTGGGATGCATGATACGGTAATACGGGGTGGAACAATTGTTGATGGCAATGGTGAAACGCCATTTGCGGGTGACGTCGCCATTGACGATGGGCGGATTTCGGAAGTCGGTGGAAAGGCTGGGACGGCCAAGCATGAGATAGATGCTGATGGATTGATGATTTCGCCCGGTTGGGTCGACGTGCACACCCATTACGACGGTCAGGCGACATGGGATCCAATTTTGGCACCCTCTTCATGGCACGGAGTAACTACTGCACTATGCGGAAATTGTGGTGTTGGTTTTGCGCCTGTTAAGCAGGAACATCGGCGTGAGTTAATTGATTTAATGGAAGCCATAGAAGAGATACCTGGGACGGCGCTTGAGGAAGGAGTGTCATATGATTGGGAGAGTTTCCCGGAATATCTGGATGCGCTAGAGCGCCAACCTCGGACCATAAATGTTGGTGCCCAACTTGGCCATCTGCCGTTGCGTGTATACGTCATGGGCGAACGTGCGATCAACCTAGAGCCTGCGACGGGCGACGACATCGCCGCGATGAAGGCTCTAACGAAAGAGGCCCTAGCTGCAGGTGCATTTGGCTTTACAACTTCTAAAACCAATTCGCACAAAACCCTATCCGGAGGATTCGTGCCAAGCCGCTACTCAGAGGTTGACGAGATGATGGGTATCGGTTCTGCGCTCGCCGGTTTTAATCACGGTGCATTCGGAATAAATACGGAATTTGAAGATGAAGAGTTAGAGATAGCTTGGCTAACAGAACTTGCTCGGGAAACTAATCGGCCCGTTTGGTTTCTGGTAACGCAGAATACCAGCGATCCACTGCGTTGGAAGCGGTTACTATCAAGTATTCGAGCTGCTCAGGCCGAAGGTGCTCCACTCTCGGGTCAAGTGGCGTGCCGGCCCGTTGGGGTTTTACTCGGTGTTGGCGCAACGTTGACGCCGTTCTCGGCCAACGCGGCATATCAGGAGCTTCGGTCGCTATCACCTGAAGAACGCTTGTTACGAATGCGCGACCCAGCGGTGCGCAAACGCGTTCTGAATTCACAGTTGTCAGAAGAAGCGATGGACCGCCTCTCGCCGTCGCGTGTTCGAGCGATAACGCGTTGGGATCGAATGTATACTTTTGGTCCCGATGTCGACTACGAACCTTCCGAAGAACGTTGCGTTGTAAATATCGCTGCTAAGAGCAATCGCACGGCGGAAGAAGTTGCGTACGATTATATAACGGAAGGGCTTGACCGTTTTTTATATTGCCCCGTAACCAATTATGTTGCCGGAGATTTGTCGGACGTGCGAGAAATGTTGCTCGATCCGGGCACTTTGTCGGGATTGAGCGATGGTGGCGCGCATTGCGGTTCCGTCGTAGATGCCAGTATGCCAACATATCTCCTGACCCACTGGGCGCGCGACCGGTATCGTGGCCCCGGTCTCCCTTTGGAAAAAGTTGTAAGGGCTCAGACGGCAGAGACAGCTGATTTTTTTGGCCTTAAAGACAGGGGGCGTATTGCGCCAGGTTTGCGCGCTGATATCAATGTTATCGATCATGCAAACCTGAAAATTCGGGCACCTCACTTGGTGCACGACTTACCTGCGGGTGGCAAACGCCTGGTTCAGGCGGCTGATGGCTATAGGGCAACAATGGTTGCCGGGGTTACCGTATTCGAAGATGGCGAGCATACGGGTTCGTTGCCCGGTAAATTGGTTCGTGCCGGTCAATAATTATTTACTTTGGCGGATGCGCAGCGATTACCTTTTCGTTTAGCTCACTGCCCCATCCGGGGGTGGACGGTACACGCAAAATGCCGTTTTCGATGACTGGAGGGTTCGTAACAATATCGTCTTTCCAGGGCACATCGTCGATGTCGATCTCCATGATGCGGAAATTCGGTATAGCTGCGCAGAAATGAGCACTCATTAAACTTGAGATATGTCCGTAGAAATTATGCGGCGCGCAGTTAGTTTCATGCGCTTCGCACAATGCTGCGATCTTTAGGGATGTCCATATGCCGTTCCATGGTACATCTATGATTGCGACGTCCATCGAGTAATTCTGAAGAAAGGGTTTGAATCCCCGGAGACCGAAAAGTGATTCGCAGGATGCGATCGGTGTCTGCACGGAGTTACGAATATGCCGAAGAGCTTCAGGATCGTAGAGGTCGATCTCGAACCAAAATAGCCCTAGGTCGTCGAGCCCGCGACAGATTTGCAGGTATCCTTCGGTTTTAAAATTGAAATTAAGGTCCAAAAGAATTCCCATGTCAGTACCGCCTCCATCCCGGAAAGCGGTCAGTTGCGCACGTAATGCATCGACGAGCCTTTTGTCGGCATTTAGTTCTGGCCAACCCGGACCTCGGGCAAAACCTGGAAAATGGCGGTTGGGGTTCTCGTCGAATAGGAATATGTTAGTTTTTAGTGCTTTGAAACCACGCTCGCGGACCTCTGCGCCTAACTCCACTAAATCGTCCATCTTTGTAAAGTGCCTGCGGCCCATTTCTCTCGAGTTTTCCTCACTCATTCGATAAGTTCCGCAATGAGACCAATAAAGTGGCAGTTCCGTCCGAATAGCACCGCCTAGAAGTTCGTAAACAGGAAGACTGAGCGATTTTGCCTTGATGTCCAGCATAGCATTTTCAATTGCGGCGATAGCTTGCTGATTTAGACCACCATGTGCTTGTCGCGTCATTGCGTAAAGCTTTTGACTTACCAATTCATGCCGGCATGGGTCGTCCCCGGTGACAGCTTCGACAAGGGCTTCTATGACAGCTGTGAGCCCTTTACTTCCGTAGCTTTCATTGTATTCCGCAATCCCGATAAGGCCCTCGTTTGTTTCAAGTTTTAAAAATGAAAAATTTCGCCAGCCAGCGTTACAATGAAGTGTTTCGCATCCGGTAATTTTCATGTTAATGGCCTATCTGTATAAACAAGAGCAGCATATTCATTTAAATTAGATAGGTAGAAGGAAACGGCCATGGCACTGGAAATTCGAACTCTTGGAGGCGCGCTTGGTGCTGAGGTTTTGGGGGCAAATTTGACTGAGCCGTTATTGCCTGAGGAAGTGAAGGCAATTCAAGAGGCGTTTTTAGAGTATCACCTCCTTTGTTTTCGCATCGAGCCGCTTGAGGCCCCCGATTTCATTCGAGTAGCGAGGTATTTCGGCGAACCACAGCTTCAGCTTATAAGAACCCAACGACATTTGGAGACACCGGAAGTCTCTGTTCTAGAGAGCACCTATCAGTCGACCAGGGACAAGCCAGATGATTTAACGGGCGTGCGCTTGGCGGGATGGCACACCGACGATTCCTATTTTGCTGTGCCGGCGAAAGCGACCATGTTGCAGTCTATTGCTATTCCAATTGAAGGTGGTCAGACAAAATTCTGTAACATGCGGAAGGCCTACGAGGATTTTCCGGATGACCAAAAGTCAGAGATAGATGGGTTAAGGGCAGTTCATGGGTATGACACTGTGAGAGCTCCCGGCCGTCCAAAAGAACGGACACGAGAAGAGATAAATGAAACGCCTGACGTTGAGCATCCCCTTGTGCGGACACACGATGATACCGGTCAAAAATCGTTCTATTTTAATTCGAATCGGACCGATAAAATTGTTGGCTGGGAACGGCCGCAGAGCGATGCTCTATTAGACGCGGTTTATGCGCAGATAACCAAGCAGGAGTATCAATACCACCACGAATGGCAAGTCGGCGATTTGTTGCTTTGGGACAATAGATGCCTCGTTCATGCAGTGAACGTTGACTATCCAGTTGGGCAAAAACGTCTGCACCAGCGAATACTTTTGAAAGGTGAACGGCCAGTATAAGCGACGTGTCGCCGCAGGCTGGTTGAATTTGCTATAATTATTGCCGACATAGCTAAAACTTTAATCGTTAAAGT
>PBOZ01000051.1 GCA_002724555.1 Rickettsiales bacterium | reverse complement strand
CCACGTGTTGAAGACATGGTGGAGGCTGCCGAGTCGGCAGGTTTAAAACTTGTAAGTGCGCCCTTTCTTCACAAAAGCCAAAATTATGCGCGCACACTAGAATTATGGCGAGAGCGTTTTAATGCTGCATACCCCGTACTAGATCATAATCGCTATGACGAACGGTTCCGGCGCATGTGGAATTTTTATCTCGCCGGCTCACAAGCGGCTTTCGAAGCCTTAAACTACGAGGTAGCCCAAATCGTCGTCGAATATGATGCTACAAAGACCACTCTTTCAAGGCCTTAACCGCACCCAACACTTCTTCGTGAGGTGATGCAAAAGAAAACCGCACATAACGGTTTCCTCGATCAGGATCGAAATCCACACCAGGCGTAATCGCAACGCCAGTCTCATTTAGTATCCGGTTGCAAAACGATTCACTATTGTCGGTAAAATCCGCAACGTCCGCATAGATATAAAAGGCGCCATCAGCTGGAGCAAGGCGGTTGAAACCCATCTTCGGCAACTGCTCCAGCAATAGGGCTCGATTAGCCGCGTAATTTGCGATATTCCCTTCAAGTTCCGCGCGACAGTCAAAGGCCGCAACTCCTGCAATCTGTGACAAGGTTGGAGCAGAAATAAAAAGATTCTGAGCCAGACACTCAACAGAGCGGATTAAGTCTTCCGGAACTACCATCCATCCCAAACGCCAACCTGTCATTGAGAAGTACTTTGAAAAACTATTAATAATAATCGCATTACTATCGAATTCGAGCGCGCTAACCGCCGGGTTTGCATAGGTAATACCATGATATATCTCATCGGATATCAGACGGATACCGTTGCTACTACAGTAGGCGTGGAGTTGCGCCATACACTCCGCATCGATAATCGTCCCGGTCGGATTTGAAGGGCTCGCAATAATAAGACCATCAATTGGCCCCTGCTCGCGTACTAAACTTTCTAACAGATCCGGTGTTGGCTGATATCGATGTTCAGCTTCTGTCAAAACCGATACTGTTTCAACGCCAAAGGCCGACAATATATTTCGATAACAAGGATACCCCGGTGCCGCCATTGCAACCCGATCACCAAGATCAAAAGCGCTCAGAAACGAAAGAACAAAACCACCTGACGATCCAGTCGTCGCAAAAATACGCGACGGATCAACATTCACGCCGTAGCTTAGATTGTAGTGTTCGGCAATCGCAGTACGAAGTTCCGGAATCCCGCGGGCAAGGGTATACCCAAGACGATTATCGTCGATCGCCTGTTTAGCTGCCGTTAGGACACCCTGGGGTGCAGACGTTCCCGGCTGCCCAACTTCCATATGAAAGACGGCTTCCGATGACGCCTCCCGTTCGGCTGCCGCCTGCATCACATCCATAACAATGAAGGCTGGAATGTTCGCCCTCCCCGAAACCTTAAGCGGCATATTTATTTTCCCTGCAGTATCAAATTAATCGTTATGGCTGAACCGTCACCACGCACGTCTGTAACAACCTCGCAATCAGGTGCTGTGCCCGAAGGTAATCCAGCTGGACATGAAATCCCATTAACGCGGCCGATCTTCGGCAACCTTTTTATTTTATGGCCAAAAGAAATTAACCCCTTTGGCCTATTCCCATGTTCTCGATCTTCTATAGCAGTTTCGCCTGTGGCCGCGATATGATGAAGACGGGCTGAACGGACAGCACTCGTAAGTTTCTCGTTAACTACAAAAATACGAAAAAGCATGTTTGCCATGCCCGTCGCCGCCGTGCCGCCGCCAGACGCCGCGAAGACGTGCTTCAAACGACCATGCTCTGCCCCAGTGGATATGATCGGTCCCAAGGGAAGTGCATTACGTCCATTTTCTCCTGGCGCGGCCGCGAGAACCAAACCTAGGCCCGGTGCCATGCGGCCAGCGCCAAATAAGTGGTACATGGTCAGTGTACAGGCAACCGCAAGGCCACTCCCATCCGCCACAACAAACGAAGCACTTGCATCAAGCTCGCGAACATTTTTCTTTCTGATAATTGGCTCTTTGGAAGCCGATGATTTATCAGCAACAAAATTTGCCATTAGCCGCTTTGCGTGAGCCGAAGTTAAACGCGGTTCGATCAAAGCGTTTTCACCAAAATCATTGCCCTGCCACTTCAGCCGATCGATTAAAGCGCGTCGGGTAGATTCTGCAAATAAATGGCCCTGGCCGACTTCTGACTTATCGGCTTTACCTTTTGTTGCCACCGCCATTTGCAAAATTTGCATGGCCACGATCCCAGCGCTTGCTGGCGGCGGCGACGTATGCAGGATATTAGAGCCAATTTGGACAGAGATCGGATTTTTCCATTTCGGCAAGTAATCTCTTAATTCAATAGGATCGAGCGTGCCGCCCGCCTCAGCAACCGATTTGACTAATCGACGTGAGAGAATTCCGCTATAAAAATCACCGGCCCCTCTTCCCGCGATCTGTCCAAGTACAGTATAAAGATCAATCTGTCGAAGACGCCGCCCCCTCGTAACTGGTTCCCCATCTCCTACACTGAAAACATCACGAGATACCGGGTCCGCAAATAAAGGGGTCGCCAAAGCTGCCAAATCATCAGAAAAACTTTTCGTAACAATAAAACCATCCCGCGAAAAGCTCCGCGCTGGCTCCAATAACTGACGCCATGTCTTCTTGCCGTATTTCGAATGCAAAGCCGCCATTCCCCTAACCATCGTTGGAACCGCGGTCGATCGATCACTATCGGCGGATCGCGCACGGCTCGCCAGCGGCAAAAAATCAAGCACTTGTACCTGACTTTCGCCGCGACCACTTACAATGCAAATTCCACCGCCGGCTAAACTCGCACGTGAAGGTAAAGTAACACCCATAGTGAACGTCATTGCCACGGCCGCATCGGCGGCCGAACCGCCTTGCCGAATTATGCTATTTCCTACGGCAACGGCGACCTTATCATCACTTGCTACGAGTCCAAAAATTCTTGGGGTCAATTTTTCAATAATTTCAGTCCCTGTCGCTCGTTTTATCGAGTTTATTGGCTTAGTAATATCAAAGTCGCCACACCCACTGAGCCCTATTGCTAAAACACCGCCTAAAGTTAGCCAATTGCGCAGACGGGGAACCCCAGCTAAGGTTTCACTTGATTGGAATATCATTGCTGTGAATCGCTTTTTTTCTCTCATTCGAGTAATTTCACTTTTCGCCATCTGGCTTGGCGTCTTTTCCACTGAAAAGATAGCTTCCGCCCAGGACAGGCTCGGTTTGATTCGCGATACGGAAATTGAAAATACCATTCGTGTCTATATCGCGCCACTCTTCAAAGCAGCCGGATTGGACCCGAGTAGCGTCAGCGTCCAAATTATAAACGATCGCAATCTCAACGCATTTGTGGCGGGTGGGAAAAAAATTTTCATACACAGCGGATTATTAATGGAAGCCAAAACATCAGGCGAAGTCATTGGCGTTCTTGCTCACGAAATAGGCCATATCACCGGAGGCCATCTATCACGATTACACCGTGGATTAAAAGACGCTTCAAACCAGTCAATACTTGCTAATGTTTTAGGAGGTGCTGCCGCGATCGCAACAGGTTCGAGCGAAGCTTTGGTTGTGGGTAATTTAATCGGCTCATCGGTATCACAGCGCTCCTTTCTCGCTTATACGCGGACAATGGAGCGATCAGCTGATCAGTCCGGGCTGTTATTGCTTGAATCAACCCGCCAATCTGCAAAGGGCCTTCTTAATTTTCTTGAATTGTTGCGCCAACAGGAAAAAATATTTTCTGCCGGCGGTAATCCTTACATACGATCTCACCCGTTAACAGCCGCTCGTATCAAACATGTCCGTGAACACGTAGCAAACTCGAAGTACAGCAACTTGAGACCAAACCCACAGCTCGAAAACATGCATGAAAGAATGCGCGGAAAACTCAAAGGGTTCATCAACCCCAGTGAAATTACGCTACAAGAATATGGAGCCAAAAACAAAAATATTGGCGCCCAGTATGGGCGAGCGATAGCGTTGGCAAAAGATCAAGAAATTAATCAGGCCGTGTCGATTGTCGACGGATTAATAGCTAAATCACCCGAGGACCCATTTCTATACGAACTAAAAGGAGACCTACTTAAAAAGGGCGGTTATATACGAGATGCAATCGCACCCTATAAAAGAGCGCTTAATTTATTGCCTTGGGCAGCGCTCATAAGAATTAATCTTGCCCAGTTGCAGCTTGAAATTGGCAGCAAAAAACAACTAGTCAAATCCCGCGATAATCTAATTGATGCGTTGAGATACGAACCAGAGATGGCAAGCGCTTGGCGATTCTTAGCAACAGTTGAAGGCAGACTGGGCAACTCTGGTAAGGCATCATTAGCTTTGGCTGAAGAGGCTATGCTACGTCAAAATAAGGTACGCGCACTATCCCATTCTAAACGCGCGATGGAAAAGTTACCGGAAGGATCACCAGGCTGGTTCCGAGCCCAAGACATTGAAAATTCGTTTCAAGAAGTCAATTGATCATAGCTATTAGTATTGACGCTATAAGCTTAACGGACGCAAATGCACAACGTCTTAGTCACGAATCTACTGAGGAACATTGGCGTGGGGCTCACAAAACAAATAGTTCAATTTGCCGCCATACTCGCGGGAATAACAATTTTTTCCAATGCCGCTTTGCCAGACACAATAGCCAAAAATAAAACTAACAAATCGGTAATTGAAGGAATTGTGCGAGGGTATCTTCTGGAAAATCCCGAAGTTATCGAAGAAGCAATCCAAATTCTACGCGCACGTCGGCAAGCTGAAGAAGAAAACTTGGCAAAGCTAGCGCTGAGCAAATACCGAGAGGCTCTTCGTCACCATCCTATGTCGCCCGTATCAGGTAATTTAAATGGTGACATTACAGTTGTGGAATTTTTTGATTATCAATGCGGATACTGCAAACGAACGCTGACTTCGATTATTGAATTATTGCAAAGTGATAAGAAAGTTCGCGTTGTTTGGAAAGAGCTTCCGATTCTTGGTCCCGAATCTCGAATTGCTGCCCGCGCTGCTATGGCAGCAAATAAGCAGGCCCGGTATTTAGATTTACATATTGCTATCATGCGCGAACGTGGACGCCTATCCGAAAACAAAATCATGACCGCAGCAAAAAACTTAGGATTAGATATCGATAAGTTACGGCATGATATGAAAGATCCGGCTATCGATGCCTATCTGGATGAGACAAAACAATTGGCAAATAAACTTGGAATTCGAGGCACGCCGGCTCTCATCATCGAAGGCACCATAGTCCCAGGCGCAATCGATACGGCCGACATTAAACGAATTATCGCCCAATTCCGAGCAGGTGGTTAGTGTATCACTAAAATTTATCTAACAAGTGCAAATTATTGTTGCTTTCAACGATAGGAAAGAAGCTCCCAAATGAAAAATTTGGTTTATTTGGAAAAAGATGGAAACACTGCTATCGTCACGCTTAACAAGCCTGATCGCTTAAACGCAATGGGCGAAAGCATGTGGCGCGATCTAAGCAAAGTTTTTAACGAATGCGACGCAGATAGAGATTTGCGTTGCGTCATTATCCGCGGTGCAGGCGGACGTGCTTTTTCCGCTGGTGCGGATATTAAAGAATTTAAGACAACTCGGAAAGATAAGGAAACTGCACGAAGCTATGGTAATTTGATGACCCATGCTTTCAATTCCGTGATTGATTGCCGGCATCCGGTAATCGCCCAAATTGACGGCTTATGTGTTGGCGGCGGAATGGGCATCGCCTCCTGCTGCGACATTAGAATATGCGGCCTCTCAAGCAAATTTGGCGTGCCAGTAAAAAAACTTGGTCTTGTCGAAGCACATGAGGAAATGAGGCCTCTCGTTGAAAAATTCGGTGCGAACGTGGCACTTGAAATATTGCTGATCGGAGATGTCTTTCCGGTCGCAGATGCCTTGCGTATGGGGCTTATCAATCATGTCGTGCCCGACGATCAATTGGCTGCTACAGCACATGAATATGCAAGGAAAATTGCGGATGGTGCACCATTATCTGCGCGTTGGCATAAAAAATTCATTTACCGCCTTCTCAATCCAGAACCCCTTACAGATTCAGAGATTGAAGAAGGTTTCGATTGCTATAATACTGAGGACTTCCGGGCTGGTTGCCGTGCGTTTGAAAAAAAGTCGGTCCCGGAATTTTTTGGTCGCTAAACCCGCAAAAATAGGACGATTGATGCGCCGGAAACATATTTCCATTTTTACCCTTATTTTCCTTAACATCATTGCCGGTTGTAGTTCGCCGCATTCCTCGGGGCAAAAACCGCTCCGCATTGAAACATATCCAGTGGACGCTCATTGCAGCATCAAAGGTGATGGATTTAACATGCAGGCAAGTGCGCCCGCGGACATAGTCGTACCAATCTCCGCGGCTCCGTTCGAGATCAAATGCGAAACAGAAAGCGGTTATAAAGGTGCTGAAACATTGTCAACAATTCCTAACCCATGGTCTCCGCTCAATATAGGCCTCGGATTATTTAAAAATTCAGCTATATCGAAAGACCGTCTGCCTGAATTCGTACAAGTTACACTTATCTATACTGAGGCGGGAATAACAGAAAAACTTGATAAGCCCGCGAACAAAGTTAACCAAACTGACGTGTTGAAGAATCAAATTCAAAAGACAGTTGTTAACAAAAGCGCTGGCACAATATCTGCGCCAAAGCCGTCTATAACCGAGAGCAATAAGGAAAAACTTACTTCATCATCCGCATGGCGCCTTCATCTTTCATCATTTAAGAAACTCGCAAATGCTGAGAAAAGTTATAAAACTCTTTGGCAGCGACACAATAAGATTCTTAAGGGGCTTAGTGCTTCAATTGAGGCCGTAGATCTTGGACCGAAAGGTAGGTTTCATCGCATCTATGCGGGGCACCTTAGTAGTTACGGAGCGGCGCGTAGCCTCTGCAGTGCGCTAAAAAACAAACGCACTTATTGCCGTCCCGTAGCCGTTGGCGCCAAGTAGAACCAGTCAAAATCCAAATATTAAAGTTTCGATGGGTTAACCATTCTTACGTCTACCCTTCCCTCCAATTAGGAAGCTATGCAAATTGACCAGGCAGCAGCCATAGAACGGTTACAAATATTCACGGTTGACTGCTAATTTATTGCCGACACTACTTCCTAGCTCAATCCGAGAATAAATGAGAGCGTAATACACGAAAGCCTGTTATCGCCCGGAATAGAAATTAATAAAGTGAGCGAGCCGATGAATGTAACCTGACTTTAAATTTCCAACTAAAGGTTTTCTAATTCCACCTCCTTGATATTATCCGCGGCCTTAAAGGAAAATACTTGGGCATAAAATGATAATTCGTCTTCAAACGCCTGGCGCATATTGTCTGCTTGGCGAAACCCATGCCCTTCGCCTTCGAACAATACATAAGCCACCGGAATATTCTTTGCGCGGAGCGCCTCGACCATCGCTTCCGACTGATTGGGCGGTACAACCTTGTCCTCGGTGCCTTGGAAAAATATGACGGGGCATGAAAGTTGGTCGGTATGCTGAAGTGGCGAACGCCCTCGATAAAGGTCTTGATATTCGGGCCAAGGACCCACCAAACGATCGAGGTATCTAGATTCAAATTTGTGCGTATCGCGCACCAATTGCTCCAAATCGCCAATTCCATAGTGACTAGCACCGGCTTTAAACGTCTCACTAAAGGTAAGTGCGCAAAGCGTTGTAAATCCGCCAGCGCTGCTACCAGTGATCGCCATCCGATCAACGTCCACCAAGCCTTTTGCAACAAGCATTCTAGCACCGGCCACGCAGTCCTCAACGTCTGCAATACCCCATTTACCATCAAGTAGCCTTCTGTAACGGCGGCCAAATCCGGTGCTACCACGATAGTTAACGTCGAGCACAGCAAAACCGCGTGAAGTCCAGAACTGAATTTTCGGATCGAAGGAGCAAGAGGCCTGCCCTGTTGGTCCACCGTGACTTTTAACAATAAGCGGTGGTAATGTGCCTATCGGTCCCTCGAATTCACTATTGGCGGGTAGGTAAAAAAATCCATGCGCGAATTCATCATCGGCCGTCCCAAAGACTAAGGGCTGGGCCAAAGAAATTGAATTTTGATCAATATCAACTTTTTGTGAATGCCGCGAGAATGACACCGAACCGTTCTTAATGTCGACTCCGACCACAGCAGGCGGAGCCCGCATTGAACCACCGATATAATACGCAACGCTACTAGAGACCCTAAGCCCTGAAATATCAATGTGAGGTACGGGAATGGTACGAACCGAACCGCCGCTAATATCCACCTCAGCGAGCTTTGAGATGCCATCGAGTTGAAAGGATACAGCCAGTTTGGTAGGTCCGTTAAAATCATACGTCCGCATACCAAAAATCCAGTGCGGCATGCCAAACTCCGCATCAACGCTGTAAATACAAACTTCCAATTCGCCATCATACCTATAGATGTTCCACCAACCCGAGGCATCCGACACATAAAAAAGACTGCCGTCGGCAGCAAATTCGGGCTGAAAGATTGCGACGTTATTCCCACCAGCCACCTGCTCGGACGCAACGATTGCGCCGTCTCCATTAACCTTCGCGAGAATAAGCTCTGTCTCATCCCAAGGCATGTGTGGGTGACGCCATTGGATCCAAGCGATGTGCGGCCCACCTTTTGAGATTTTTGGAGCTGCATAAAAATCAGAACCATCTGCCAGAATTTCAACATTACCATCGAATTTTACAGCTATTAGCGAATTTTCGGGCTCCCCATCAGTAGAGTGGTCCTCGCGGACGCAGATCAAACGATTATGGTCACTATCGACTAACAAATCGGCGTATCTATAGGGACCCTCAGGTGTTATTGGCTTCGGTTTTTCTCCTTCTAGCTGTCGGTAGATTCTTTGGTCCGCATCATTGCAAAAAAAGATATTTCCTTCCGCTACACAAAAAGCTCCCCCGCCATATTCATGCGCTCTAGTACGTGCGTTAAATTCCGGGGGAAGACACTCTACAAAACCCTCGCCGTCTCGCTTTACAATAGTCGATCGACCTTTTTCGCTCGGCCGTAATTCACTCCAGTAAACGTCGCCACCATCGACCATAATTTGGCCAAGGCGCACACTATCGCGAACAATTACTTCAGCAGTGATCGGTGATTGCCATGAACCAAAAGGTGCTATTTGCGAATTTTTCATATATGAGACCTATTTCTTATCTCTATTAAGCCGCAATACCAGTAGGGCATTGCATCTTTAGTACATACTGCGGTAAAGCGATGGTAATATTTATTGCAGCCCAAATGGGAAAAATCGGGCCATGTCACTTACCATACTGGTTCTCAATGGACCTAACCTAAATATGCTTGGACTTCGCCAACCGGAAATTTATGGTAGCGGATCGCTTTCGGACATCGAATCCGCATGTCGTTCAAAAGCTCGTAAACTGGGATTGGAAATCGATTTCCGCCAATCAAACCATGAAGGAGAATTAGTTACTTGGATTCAAGAAGCGCGCGGCAAAATGGCCGGAATTGCGATTAACGCCGGTGCATACACCCACACCTCCGTCGCTCTGCTAGATGCGCTTAGTCTCGTGGAACTTCCGATAATTGAAATCCACATGTCGAATGTATACGCCAGGGAAGGGTTTCGGCATCAATCCTATATCTCACCAGTTGCGAACGGCTTGATTTGCGGGCTTGGAAGTCACAGTTACCTCTTAGCGCTGGAAGCGCTAAAACAAATCATCGATAGCAGTGCGGTATGACAAAATTGAAAATCGACGGTGATCTAGTTCGAGAATTAGCAGCTATCCTAGATGAGACAGGCCTTACGGAATTAGAAGTTTCGGACAACGGAAAAGGAATAAGGGTGTCTCGGGCAGGATCAACTGCGCAGGCTGTCACCTTCGGCTCTGCGCCGCCTTCCCCTACAATCGACAAAATAGATGCCGCACCTGATATTGTTGATATTAACGCAGTAAAATCGCCGATGGTTGGAACGGTGTACCTAGCGCCTCAGCCGGGTGATCCACCCTTTGTGCAGCCGGGTGATACAGTGGCTCAAGGTCAAACTTTGGTGATCATTGAAGCGATGAAAGTGATGAACCCGATCCAGGCACCCAGGGCCGGAACTGTTAAGGTAGTAATAGTTGACGACGCGCAACCAGTTGAATTCGGCGACCCACTCGTCGTTCTGGCGTAGGTTGACTTGTTCGAGAAAGTCCTGATTGCGAACCGCGGCGAAATCGCTTTACGAATCCACCGGGCTTGTCGCGAAATGGGTATTCACACGGTGGCGGTCCACTCAACTGCCGATGCCGACGCTATGCATGTGCGCTTGGCGGACGAATCAGTTTGCATTGGACCACCTGCATCGAAAGATAGCTACTTGAACATTTCCGCTATTCTCTCCGCAGCGACAATAACCAATGCGGATGCCATCCATCCGGGTGTAGGGTTCCTCTCAGAAAATGCCGAATTTGCGGAGATTGTGGAAGAACACGGGTTTGTATTTGTGGGCCCATCGCCAGAACATATTCGTTCGATGGGCGATAAGATTGAAGCGAAACGACTCGCCATCGATTTAGACCTTCCGGTAGTGCCAGGCTCAAAGGGCGCCATCTCGTCGGACATAACAGCCCAACAAACCGCTGAAGAAATCGGCTATCCAATTCTTGTTAAGGCAACAGCGGGTGGCGGTGGCAGAGGAATGAAAGTTGCCAAAGTTGCTAGCGAATTACAGGAGACAATCGATATTTGCCGGCGAGAAGCTCTAGCAAATTTTGGAAATGATGCGCTCTATATTGAGAAATATCTTGGCCATCCTCGGCATATTGAAATTCAGGTATTGGGCGACGGTGAAGGCAATGTAGTCCATTTTGGCGAACGAGATTGCTCATTACAAAGGCGTCACCAAAAGGTATTGGAAGAAGCTCCGTCTCCCGCGCTTGATCCCAAAAGCCGGGACGCAATCGGCAAGCGCGTCACCGATGCTCTCAAGAAGATCAATTATCGAAGCGCTGGCACAGTCGAGTTTTTATATGAAGAAGGTGAGTTCTATTTCATTGAGATGAACACTCGGCTCCAGGTTGAACATCCAATCAGCGAGATGATCTATGGCATCGATTTGGTTCGTGAACAGTTGAAAATTGCAGCTGGTTCACCCTTATATCTCACACAAGAACAAATTTCTTATAGTGGCCACGCAATAGAGTGCCGCATCAACGCCGAAAACCCTGTCACCTTCACCCCGCATCCAGGACGTATTAACGAATACCATGCACCAGGTGGCCTTGGAGTGCGCGTAGATTCTGCTCTCTACTCTGGCTACACGGTTCCACCATACTATGACAGCCTAGTTTCAAAATTGGTCGTTCATGGCGCAAGCCGCAATGAATGCCTACTGCGTCTGCGCCGTTCACTAGAAGAATACGTAATTGAAGGAATTGAGACGACAGTCCCCCTCCATGAAAAGTTAATTGCAGACCCACAGTTCTTAGACGGAACCTACGACATCCATTGGCTGGAAGCCTGGATGGCCGAAAATGCCCGCAAAAACCATGAATAAGGTAAAACGGACAGACCACAATGGAGATGCCCGAACTTACACCCGATATGCTGCTTCGCGCCTATAGCATCGGTGTGTTTCCAATGGCAGAGGATCGGGACGACCCCGAATTAGTTTGGGTAGACCCGCGCATGCGCGGAATCATACCAATTAGCAAGTTTCGCGTGCCACGACGTTTGCGGCGTATAGTTCGTAATGGCTCGTTTGAGGTCACTTTCGATAAAGACTTTTGCGGCGTCATCGAGGGTTGCGCAGAAGCTACACAAGGACGGCCACGGACCTGGATTAACAGCCGCATAGTCGATCTATACACTTCATTGCATTTCAAGGGGTACGGTCATAGCGTCGAATGCTGGAGAGACGGCAACTTGCTCGGCGGGTTGTATGGGATATCGTTGAAAGGTGTCTTTTTTGGTGAAAGTATGTTCAGTCGAGAAACGGACGCCAGCAAGGTAGCACTTGTCCACCTGGCCACGACACTAAGCGTCGGCGGTTATGCCTTTATCGATACGCAATTCATCACCAAACATCTTAGCCGATTCGGGGCCATTGAAGTTCCAAGAACCGAATACCGCCAACTACTGACATCAGCGTTAAAATTTGAAACGAATTTTAACACGACCTACAGCGTGGACGACTTGGAAGTCATCCTACAGCAATAAGGATTATCGCTAACCAGGTTTTCCCGCAGCTAGCGCATCGCACTCCAAGACCCACACATCGTAAACCGGATGCTCGAGACCATTTAGCGCGGGGCTAGAAGCGAACATCCAACCATGAAATAAGTCAACTACTGCCTCGCCCGCACGAACTTCAGTGATGTCAAGATACACTGTCGACTCGGGTGGTTCCTCTGGCGGCGTGCGTTCACAAGCCCGCGCGATTATTTCCAAATTTCCAAATTTTATTTTTTTGCCGATAGGCGCTTTCAGTCGAGAGACCCGCGCAGTGACTTTGTCCAAGCCCTGTAAAATTACAGCCTTGCCTTCCAAAGACCATGCGGGTGTGACCATACAGGAGGTCATAAGCAAAGCCCAAAGCGCCAGAACATGACGTCTCATACGTTGAGCCTCAAAACCGAAAATTTGCAGGTAACAGTCATGGTATTTGTTGATACCTACAACTATTCAGTGACCAAGAAGATGACTTTGCCAAGCATTTCTTCCAAGGAAACAACACTTTTTGTGTGCTGAATTTGGCCACCGCTTGTGATTTTCGCATCCGCCCCGCCCGGCTCGAGTTTTATGTATTTAGTGCCGAGCAGTCCGGAACTTGTAATGCTGGCTTTTGTATCCTGAGGCAAATTGACTTCGGGCAGGATCACCAAGGTCACAACAGCTTGAAAATCTTCGGTATCGATCTTTTGATCGACCACGCTGCCAATCTTCACTCCCCCAATACGCACATCGCTTCCCAACGCCAAACCGTCAATTGCATCGAATTTCGCAGTCACATTATACCCGTCGACTGACCTCACGTCGCTCCCGAGGTAAGCAAATACAAGAAATAAGCCAGCGACGAGAAGTACGACACCTCCAAGAACGGTCTCTATAATATTCCGCTTCATTTCAACAGGCTCCCAAACGGACTACTTTTTGGCTTTATTGTCTGTTCAGCCGAATTTTTCATTTTCTCCATACGCCTGGCTTCCGCATCGAGCACAATCTTTTCCAGCAGTTCCTCAAAAATGACGGCATCCTGAACATATTGGAATTGATCGCCTTCACCTAGCTGTTCAAGTTCTCCCCCAGGTTCGAGCTTGATAAATTTACCGCCGAGCATGCCCGAACTGATAATCATCGCAACACTATCAATCGGTAGCTTGATATTTTCATCAATCCGCATGGTCAACGATACACGATGCCCGTCTGGTACGTAGTCCAGCTTCGTGACTTCACCAACTTTTATACCAGTCAGCATCACATTAGTACCAACAGATACACCGTCCACGTTTTGATAGATTGCTTTTAAATGATATCCGCCAACGATATTGCCAACGCTGCCGCGCGAAGAATAAAAAAGTAACAAAGCACCGACAATAACAACAAAAGAACCAACGAGTGTGTTGCGGATTTCCGGTGTCAAAGGGATAGTCCTAATTTAATTAGGCGACCACGGTTCATAGTCACCAGTCGCCGGCGAACGCCGGCCTCCCTCTAGCGTATGTCCCGGCGGGCGGTAGGCTTCAAAAGTTCCCGTCAAGTTTGGCAGATGATCCTGCTGCCATGGTTTCATTACCACTTTATTTGGGTCGGGGATTTCATCGACTGTATAGTGCAGCCATGCATGCCATTCCGGTGGGATCCGGCTGGCTTCGTCCCCACCATCGTAAATGACCCAACGCCTACGTCGACCCGTTTTCGGGATCCGGCGTTCGCGATAATACACATTGCCCTCGGAATCCTTACCGACTTGCTCGCCCCGAAGCCAAGTTAATACGTGGGTAATTGCCGTCGCCATGGGGCGTCGCCTTCTTTTAAATCAATTGCCTCGTTAATATGCCATTCGCGACCACCAGCGTCCAGCATTCACAAAGTTTTTGAACGCGAACTGCACCAAAGTATTACCATTACTCGAAATAGAATGGTTTTTCTCTTCAAGGGCGAAGTAAATACTTTGTTTAACAATATATGCTAAATTTTTCATTTATAACCACAAAATATATTGCATTAATCTATAAGTTGTGAATAGGATCTAACTTGCTACTGAATATAGGGGGTGGCTGCCAATCAGTAAATAGCCAGTGGTCAAACACTGACAAACGGCAGAAAAAATAAAATTCACCAGAAACGTCCGATGGAGGGTTAGGACGATTCTACCGGGCAAAATAAGGGCCATCCGTTGGGGAGGTATTAAGGAATGCGGTTTACGCGTCACTTCACGAAAGATAACTCATCTCCGTATGATGGGATAGAATTTCGCCAAACAACTAGCGAAATTCGAAACCCTGACGGGTCTCTCGTGTTTCATGCCGACGGAATCGAAGTGCCGGCGAATTGGAGCCAAGTCGCTTGCGATGTCATGGCGCAAAAATATTTCCGGAAGGCCGGTGTCCCGATAAAGCTGAAACCCGTTAGTGAAGACAATGTTCCCGAGTGGCTTTGGCGCTGTATACCCGATGATGACGCCATGGCCGACTGTACCGAAAGGAAACGATTCACTGGAGAAACAAGTGCAAAGCAAGTCTTTGACCGGTTAGCTGGCACTTGGACATATTGGGGTTGGAAAGGTGGGTATTTCGACACCGAAAACGACGCAAAAATTTATTACGATGAGATGCGCTACATGTTGGCCCATCAAATGGCAGCACCAAATTCGCCTCAGTGGTTTAACACTGGTTTACATTGGGCATATGGCATCGATGGACCGAGCCAAGGCCACCACTACGTCGATTTCAAAACTGGTGAGCTGACCCGATCCAACTCGGCGTACGAGCACCCGCAGCCACACGCCTGCTTCATTCAATCAGTGGACGACGACCTTGTCACCGAGAACGGAATCATGGATCTCTGGGTCCGTGAAGCTCGGCTCTTTAAGTATGGCTCCGGTACCGGCACAAATTTCTCTAAAGTGCGTGGCGATGGCGAACCTCTGTCCGGTGGCGGTCAATCGTCGGGTCTCATGAGTTTCCTAAAAATCGGCGACCGAGCGGCGGGTGCAATTAAGTCAGGCGGGACCACACGCCGCGCCGCAAAGATGGTGGTAGTTG
>PBOZ01000050.1 GCA_002724555.1 Rickettsiales bacterium | reverse complement strand
GAACACGACGAGAATGATGCGGCTCGATTCGTTACGATCCGTGATGACGTTTACGAAATTCCCCTGACTAAGGAAGAAAAAGCAGCAGAGGTCGAACCCACTAGCGGATCAGTTTTAGAGCTGACCGCTAAACATACAGCGGCGGGGCTTGCAGAGGCTACAGCGGGGGCAAACGACATCACTGATGGTCGTCAGGTCAACGTGTATCTCGAAGGCGTAGAGCTGCCGTTCATTGGCGAGATCGATGTAGAGGCAGGGGGCGTTGTTGAGATCAAGACCAAGTGGCCGAAACAATCAACAGCCAAGCGCGGCTGGGGCGTTAATTCGTTGCCAGCTCGACCAGACATTAATCACGTTAACCAGGTTGCGCTCTATTGGAAGTTCCTTCGAGAGCAGTCTGAAAATGTGCAGGTCAAATTGGTTTATGCCAACTGCAAGGGCTGGCGGGTCTTTGATTCTGCGAGCTGTGATGATCTTAGTGAAGCCGCATTGAATGACGCGCTTGACCGTCTTCGCATTGTGGCACGCACTCGTGAAAATCTAATGAAAAATGCCAGCAATATCGATGAATTATTATCGATGGTCTCGCCGGATTTTAGCCACTTCATGTGGCGCGATGTACCACCGGCCTATCGTGAGCTGGCGAACCAGAGCTGGGGGTTGTGATGAAATTTTCAAAGGAAGAATTGCAGGCTGTAGTGAAGTGGTTGGAAAACCGGCACGAGTGTCTGCTTAACGAAAAACTAACCATCGAATGTGGTGATGACTTCGCCCACAGCAATGGCAAGTGGCCCCTGGTTGAAAAATTTGGGCGCGAAGCATCAGCCATTAAGATTAGCCTAAACACAGCAAAGGATCAGCTTAATGAGACTCGTTGAATTTGCCGCTGCCTTTTTTATGTTTGCAACCTTTTTTGGAATCTGGGTGGTGCTTCCATGATGTATCCGCAGTACCCACAATTACCAGGCGCGAACCAACGGGACACCAGCTTGGCTGCTGCCGAAATGATGGCCGACAAGGCACCCACGTTACGAGAGCTGTGCAAGGCTGCGCTGAAAGCCTCTGACGGCGGCCTGACGGCTGATGAAGTAGCTGAAGTATTAGATCAATCAATCCTGTCAATCCGACCAAGGTTAACTGAGTTGGGGCGGCTTGGAGAAATCGAGGACGCTGGCGAGCGCCGAAAAAATCAATCAGGAAAAAAAGCAATAGTCTGGAGAATGAAATGGAAAACAGATCTGTTCAGCTAGATTCTGAACGACTTGAAAAAGTGGAGCGTCTTTTAAAAAAGCTGCCCCACAGGACTTGGCAGCGACAGTTTTGGTCAAATGTGCATGGCGCGTTAGTCCGTCGATGGAGAAGCCAAGTTGTCTGACCATCAAAAACTTATGAAACAGTGCGAAGATAATTTGCAGAACGTCGGCGTAAACCAGCGCGGCGGCAAAAAATACATGATGGTCAAAGATCGCATGACTTTTTTCCGGCAGGGGTATGGTTTGGATTACGGCGTGGTTACTGAATTACTGCACTCTGATAGCTCTAGCGTGTGCGTTAAAGCACAAGTCGTAGACGGCACAGGGCGTGTTGTCGGAAGCGGTATGGCTGAAGAACAGCGCGGCGTCGGGGTTAACAAGGCAAGCGCATTGGAAAACTGCGAGACATCAGCCATCGGAAGGGCGCTGGCGAGCTTGGGGCTTCATGGGGGGGAATATCCAACTCAGGACGAGATGGAAAGCGCCAAGCGCTCCTCTTCTGCTATCGATGAACGTAAGAAGACTCCGGCACCTGTTCCGCAAAAGGCAGATGAAATTCCGTTTGATAAATCCGACGAGAAAAATGATTGGGATAAATGGGTTCCTGATCAAATCAGCTTTTTAGAAAAAGAAAACAAACTGGATAAAATTAAAGTTTGGTCATCACTACATTTTGAGAAGTTAGAAAATGAATTAAAGGTCGAAGACGAAGAGCTGTTCACACAGCTTCTTACTGTTTACGAAAAACGAAAAGCGCAACTTCAAAACAAAGGGGTCTAAAATGCCACACAGCTACGAGAAGATTAAGAAATTTAATTTGTTCAAGGAAAAAGAAAAGTCTAATCCGAAATCGCCTGACTTTAACAACGGTAAAGTAATGTTCGATGTCGCCCTCGAACCTGGGCGCTATTCTTTCAGCGGCTGGCAATATGAGGACACCGGCAACATCTCGCTGGAGATTCAAAAGGTGACTGAGGACACGGCTGGCGGGGGCGGGTTCGATGCTTGATAATGAGCTGCCTGCATTGCTAACGACCAAGGAAGCAGCACAGGCGCTGTTCTGTAAGTCAGGTGAACATCCAAGTCGAAAACATTTTCTACGCATTTACGATATGATTGAGCATGGCGAGCTGACTCCAAGGTATAAAAGTTCAAAGCGCGTGCAGTATTTAATTCCAAGAAAAGAAATACTCGAACTCATTGGATGAATTAGAACGTCCACCGCTGATTTGGACTACGGCAGGCAAACTTCATCTGCTAGTCAAAGATGAGTTGATTATCGTTGAGCGCACTGCGGAACAGCTCACGCGCATGGCTACTGAAATTCTCAAGACAGTTAACGAAATGAACGCACAAAAAAAACGGGGGCCGTAGCCCCCGACTTCGTTATGCCCAAAGTACATCACCAAACTCTTTAGCATCAATAGCATCTGTCTCTGGGTCATCGATCCAGTGGCCGTATAGCTCTCGCGTTGTACTAAGTGATTTATGCCCCATCCGTTTAGTAATTTTATGAAAGTTATCACCATGCAACTCAAGTAAAATACTGGCGTAAACGTGTCGAAGATCGTGCCAGCGTATACGATCTATGCCTGCTTGGTCGCAGGCTGGGTGAAGGACTCTCCGATACCAATTTGAGGACATTTTATGAAAACTGCTACGCCGCTCAACATAAATAATTTTTCCCTTTTTTGTTCGCAAATTTGCACTGGTAGGAAACACAAGATCAGAAAAAGGGGAACGTATTTTCCATGCTTTCAGTTGGGCAACAAGCTGCGGTGTTATCGGCACCCTTCTATAAGCGCTTTCCGTTTTTGGAATGTCTTGAATTTCGTATATCCTGTCACCTACTTTTCTAACAGATTTTTCAACGATTACTCTGTTGTTTTTAAAATCAACTTCACTCCAATGAAGTGCCGCTTGTTCGCCAAAACGCAGACCTGTCTGCGCGGCAAAGGCCACAGCTAGTCCATCACACCAAGGAGTGTTCCCGACAATTCTTTCATTGGCCAGCGCTGTCTCAATAAGAGCTTTTATGTTTTTAATCTTAATCTCTTTTAATTTTCCATCAGGTCTAAAAGATGTGTTTTTATCTTTCCGCTTCTTTTTATATTTAGGCTTTTCCAGTTTGACGGCTTTAGCCGGATTGTTAAAAGCCCATTGGCATTCAATTGCTAACTCAAACAATAATTTTAAAGCACCTAATTTTTCTTTAATTGTCTTAGGTGATAATGAATCCAAGTGTTTTTGGTTTGCTCGCGGTTTTAGCTGTTTAATTAATTTCCTAGAAATATCGGCAGTGGTAATCTCCTTACATTTATGATCACCAAATCGCTGCCCATTCAAATCCAAGTCAGCAAAATCATCTAAATAATTTTTTAACGACTCACCTCTCAAGTAAGTTATTAGACCTTCATCAACCCTGCTATCACAATCATTTTTAAATTCTGCAATTGCGGCATCAATTGTGCCGGATTGTGCTTCGGTTATAACACCGCCTTTAGATTGAGCGCTGTTTACTTTCACAGCGTATTCAACGGCATCCGATCTGCTTGTAAACTTTTTTTGCTCGCCCTTAGAATCATTAATTTTTTTAATTCCTTTCGGCCTAGTATCCACAACCCATCGATTAATACTTTTTCTCCAAACTGGTTTAGCTTCCATTGTTCCTTCTCCGTTATTTTAAAACGTTTTAACGACATCCAAATTTTTTAAAAGGATGTTATTAGAGAGGAATATAACTGATGGTTATCTTTATTGCAACCTCTGACAAGATGGTTCTACCTAGGTGGTCACAGCGATTCCAAAAAGTTGCGTGCAACTAATCTGCAACTTTGGCCTATAATTTACTTTAGGGAAACAATCTAAGTGATTGAAAAGATTGGCTCCCCGGGCCGGACTCGAACCAGCGACAAGGCGGTTAACAGCCTAACGCCGCCCTCTGTAGAACTATACAAAAAAAATACATAACAATACCAAAACGGGCTGAAACATATTGTTTTCCGCAAGTTACAGGCAATTCGACAATACCTAACTGTTACATTCTCTACAGTACGTTTCTATACTGTCAGAGCATTGCGTGCAACCGATTTGCAACCGGCCAACAGTTGCGCGTGCAACCGCTAGTTGCAGATTTTAGCGTTTTGAGCGTTTCCAGGTGAGAAATTCCGCTGCCTCTTCGAGGTCACTAAACGGCTTTACAAAACTGGCAGGGCTTTTGCTTTGAGGGTCGATTACACAACACACCGTAGCCGCTTGCTGTTGTATTGGGTAGCCTAAGTTTTCAGCGTACTGATCTAAAAATTTATATCCCCTGGCCCGAAGTAAAGTGTAGCACGTTCCGCGATAACCATTTTCGCCCTGGCTGATTTGCCAATCATGCTTGTGACCAGAGGCATATATATGTGCCTCTTCGACCATTTCCCGTCGCTGATTAGAATGAAGTGGATTGACCCATGAATGCCCTGGAAAACTATGGCTGGCAATCACCTTCAACTCGCGCTGGTTTTTAAACAACACCGAAAATCTTGCGGTCCAATCAAGCATGGGTATCTGCTTGACGTTCATACGCCGAAGAATTTCTGCGCCTTCACCCCAGGCGTCATGGTTGCCAATTAAAATTGCTAAATACCGCAGACCTGTGTCGTTGATAAACCAATCAGCCAAACGACGCGCCGTCGTAATCGATTGATCCGATTGTGCGTGTAGCTTCATCAATCGTCCAGGCCAATCTCCATCCGTAGTGTCTCCAAGGTTAACGCAATACATTCCTGGATCAGTCATCAGCTTTACATCTCTACGCAGCAGGGGGATGTTGCAGCCATTACTATCGATGTGTGGGTCGCCAATAAAACACAACCCCATCGGCTCTGAATTATTAACCTTTATGGAATACCATTTTCGTGCTGCTGATGCTTCCTGACGTTTTTTAAAACGTCGTTCCATTGTGTCGAGTATGTCTTCGACAGGAATATCATCTTCAGGAAAAACGGGGAGAGCGACTTCTTCTATTTGCGTTTTAGGTTGTTCGCCTAAAATATCTCTTGCTCTCTGATAACGCGACTCGAATGTCGAGCGTTTTAAGTCCGTATGTCGTGAGGCTTCGCTAACACTGCCGTGTAGTTCAACCAAGTCCAATACGTCTTGAAGTTCTTCATGCGTCAGACTTTTTGCAGCCATTCAGCCTCTCAATCTGTCGGCTAATCTCTTTGCACGGTGAGGCACTTGCCGTGCGTACTTCGAATCCAAAAGCTCTACAGAAGCGGTAGCAAGGTCATCGCGGGACAAAGCTGATAACATCCGATTAAAATTTGAGGCTGATGGATACCCGATATTATAGACCAACTCGACCAGCACACGCTTAACTCGATCCGGCTGGCGATCAAACCAGTACCAATTTTCGCACTCTTTAATCGTGCGTTTGATATCGTTGTGCAGAAGATATTCGGCCTCTTCTTCGCTAATCCCAAGACCGCCATCTTTGTCGATGTTCCTTCCATAGCCGATTGTGTGCTTGCCCTCTGTGCAAGTATAACAATGCTCCGAAAACCCCTCATCAATTTTAAGAGAGGCGGCAATCTCATCTATAAGGTCGGTCATTTTGCAATCCTCGCTCGTGCCTTGCTCATGGCACGATTGCCAAACCAGAAAGCTATAATGGCAGAGAAAATTGCTTGTGTTTCATCATCCCAAATTGCCAACATTCCCGCCGACAAATCCATTCCGTGCGTATTCACCATACTGTAAAGCGTGACGCCTTTGATGGTCGCAAACAGGATAAAGAAGGAGTAAGTAATGACAGGGCGCACAGACCCCCGAAGAGCGTTGACAAATTTTCCAGAGTCAATTCCGGCATCATGTTTATAAAGCCCTTTTGTTTCTTCAATTTCGGCTTGTGCGTCTAGCTCTTGAATTTTTAAAGTGGAAAGTTGGCTGGCGTATTTAGCCTTTGCTTCCAGCATTTTAAGCTCTTGAGCGTCTGCCTGTTTTTGTTTGAAGTACCCAAGCACTTCTGGAACGATTGATGTTCCAAAGCCTAGCAATGTCCCAAGTAATGAAATCATTTCTTAGCCTGTGTGAAAGAAGTTGCGCCAAAGTAAACAGCGACAAGACCAGAGAGGCCGTAAAATATCGGGCCGACAGGCGCGTTCTTATACGCATCTGGATTAACAAGAACACAAATGACCGTTGCCGCCATCAAGCCTAGTGCGGCCCAACACATCAGCCGCCGATTAATTTGGTATGCTGCCTTGTCGGGAATATCATTTTCGCTCACTTGCTTACCTTATTCATCAGTGCTTCTTCTAATTTTGGAAGCAAACGTATGCCGCAGTAGCCGATCAAAAATGCCAGACCGACAGCAACCTCTGCGCTAAATTTCCAATAGGACATTGCCGCCGGAATGAGAAACTCGGCGGCAATCCAGCCGACGACAATACTGAGGCCAATGTCTTTTACAGCACCCCAGCCCCAGTTGCGCTTGGTCAACACGTTGGTAAAACCCCCCATAGTGCTGGCTGCCACACAGCATAATTTGCCCCCAAAAGTTGCTAACGCCCATTCCATTAGAGAATTTTCTCTTTCAGAAGCACAGCACCCACAGCGCAGACACCAGCGACAGCGATAGGCCAGCCAGCCTGGGTAAGCATACCAATAATAACAAAGCCCAGGGCTACACCCGCCCATGTTGAGGGTTCTTTAATTCGATCAATGATCCAAGTTTCCATGTTCTTCTCCTATCAAAAAAAGGTTTTCAAAAACGTCGTCACCATTGCGACCAACAAGGTCGAAATTATTATCCAGGCAAGTTTCTCCCACCTCTTTGAGTGGTTCTCCACTTGCTGGGCAAGGCTCTTCAGCTCGTAGGTTGCTTCTGCCCAGCGTTGACCGCATTCTTTCTCATG
>PBOZ01000049.1 GCA_002724555.1 Rickettsiales bacterium | reverse complement strand
TTTCCTAGGCGCACGGAAGGGTAAGTACAATTCAGACGGGTCTGTGAATGCGATGCCTGGTGCCAACCTTCCACTAGCAACTCTCGGTACCTTTATTCTTTGGTTCGGATGGTTTGGTTTCAATGGTGGTTCACAACTCGCGCTCGGCAGTGCCGCTGATGCGACGGCAATGTCCATTGTCTACGTAAACACCAATCTCGCCGCCGCTGGCGGTGTTGTTGCCGCAATGGCTCTGTCGCAGATCCTATATAAAAAGGCGGACTTGACCTTTGCACTAAATGGAGCAATCGCCGGCTTGGTAGCGATTACCGCAGGGCCTGACCTCCAAAATCACTTCCTTTCGATTATAGTTGGCGCAATCGGTGGCCTTTTGGTCGTAATTGCAGTTCCGCTACTCGACAAACTCAAAATTGATGATGTTGTCGGAGCGATTTCTGCCCACCTTGTCGCTGGGATTTGGGGAACGCTGGCTGTTGGAATATTCGGCAGCGGCAGTTTCCTAACACAGCTGTGGGGTGTGCTGTTGATAGGAGTATTTGTAAGCATCGCGAGCGCTGTCGTTTGGTTTATTTTAAAAGCAACCATCGGCATTCGAGTTTCGGAAGAAGAGGAAATGGAAGGCCTAGATAAATCCGAACTTGGTATGGAGGCATATCCAGAATTTGGGAAAGGTTCGCAGACACTCTAATCAAATTAATGATACGCGGAAGGCGGTGGAAAACTACCGTCTTCCGCAACCTTTAATATAAAATGTTACCGAGCTTTGAACTCATGCCAGAAGCTACATTTCCGCGATAACTTTTCGGGCAAAATCTTCAGTCAATCGATACTGTTGTTCGATAGTTGGCATGAAATTTACCCCATCTAATCCTTCCTTCTCCAAGGCCCTCAATCGCTCCACTATTTCAGTCGGTTGACCCGCAAGACTAAACGTTCGGATGATTTCAGGCGTGATGAATCGTGCCTCTTCCGGATCGAGATAGCTGTAGTGGCTTTTATGCATCTCCTGATGTTGTCGGGACGCATCACGTTCATCAAGAAAACGAATGTACTCGTTCCAAATCGGCTTTACATAATCGAGCGGGTCTTCGCCGGTCTCTTTCCAGCGTTCAACGAGATAATGAACGTTTACCATAATGCTGGAACCGATCTCCTTGATCACGCGTTCCGAGGACAAAGTTTCGCCTGGCTCCAAAAGCAAGAGATTAACCAATGCATAGGTTTTAAAACCATCAAGAGGCCGTGCCACACGCCCAGCGCCGCGCCGCACATTGTCAAGCGCCTGGGAGATCGTACCACCGCGCGGTATTCCGGTTATTAGTCCGTCACCCAATTCGCCTGCGATCTCTTGAGCGCGCGGACCGAACCCACCAACGTGGATCGGTATACGTTCTTCCAGGTTAATGTAGCCGAAATCTGTGTTGGCAAAGGTAACCAGGTGTGTTTTTCCACCTAGTGTAAAGTCGACTTCCTCACCCCGAAGCAAAGCGCCCACAACGCGAATATACTCCTTAAATTCAGCGACCTTCGCAGGTGGCTGTCCCAGCATCCGCATCGCGGTGTTGCCAGTTCCAAGACCGATAAAGCATCGTCCAGGCGCCAAACGATTGATCGTCGCAATACCATTTGCCGCAACCGGCGCCAGACGCAGTCCCGGGACCGCGACCCCAGTCCCAAGACGCAACCGTTGTGTCTGTTGCGCAATCAGTGCCATCACGGCCCAAACATTGGAGCGTATCATCGGACTGTCGGTGACCCAGCAAAAGTCATAGCCGAGGTTTTCGGCGTGAACTGCTATGCCAACCTCGTCGATTTTGTTGCAGGTAAAGCCGAATTCCACACCTATCTCCTTATTCCATCACTTCTAATTCACGTAATTCTCGGTCGAGCCGAATACCCGCATGCGCCCGCGGTCGGGCTAATGGCGCTAACAAGCTATAGATTACTGGAATAAGAAGGAGGGTGAATATCGTTGCAATGCCAAGCCCACCAAATACAACCCATCCGATTGATTCCCGTGCCTCCGCCCCCGCTCCACTACTCAAGATCAATGGCAGCGCTCCGAGCACAGTAGACAGCATCGTCATAATGACCGGTCGCAAACGGGTCATTGCAGCTTCCTGCACTGCGTCCAAAACCGCCTTGCCGCGATCGCGCAACTGATCCGCAAACTCTACGACCAAAATTCCGTTTTTAGCCATAAGACCTACCAACATCACCAGACCGATTTGGCTATAGATGTTAATCGATATTCCTGTAAGCTTCAGCGAGAACACAGCTGCAGCGAGGCCAAAAGGCACGGTCAATATAATTACAAGGGCGCTCAGAATGCTCTCAAATTGGGCGGCGAGCACCAGTAAGACGACCAAAACAGCGATTGCGAAAGTGATTGCAACCTCATTTGACGTATTCTTCAATGTCGCGGCTTCATTAATGAAATGAAGGCCAATACCAGAAGGCAATGTCTCGTCAGCCAACGCCTCAATCCGCGCTACAGCAGCCTGCATAGAATATCCTTCCAGCAGGGACGCTTCGATTTCGATAGCACGTTTTTGGGCAGAACGATCAAGCTCTGCCGCCACTCCCACTTCGGTTAAGCTGACGAACGAAGATAGGGGTGCAAGCATTCCGTCTGCTGCGCGCACAAACAAGTTTTTCAGGTCACTCGGGTCATCTATGGCACCCGCTGTTGACTCTAGCAGAACCGGCACGGAACGGTCTTCCACATTAAGTTCTGCCACCTCAAATCCATCAACCATCGCCCTCAGCGTATTCACGATCCCTTCGATAGGAACACCCAGGTCATCGGCCCGACGACGATCGACCACGAGCGACAACTGCGGCTGCGTCTGCTGGAATTCGATCTCAAGGTCGTCTAACTGGGGCGCCCGCTCCCGCAGCACCTCCAGAAAATCATCCGCCGCCGCCGCGATATCTCGGTAATTGGAGCCTGTCAGCGTGAATTCCACTCTGCCGCCGGCGCGCCTCAAATTCAGACTGTTCGGTGTCCGTACCCGCGCTGTGGCGCCGGGGATCGCTTTTAAAGGTGCGCGCAACGACTTTGCTATTTCTAATTGGTTTCGGTTACGCTCCGACCATGGTGCCAACGGCGCAATTATGTAGTTTCGATTGAGATCCCAACGACCCACAATCGAGAGAATATTTGTAATTTCGCCATTCTGCAGCATCGGCTTAAGCAGAGCTTCAGCGCGGGCAGACTGGCGGTCCATATAATCGAGGCCTACACCATCAGGCCCTTGCATCATAATGATTATGGCCCCTCGATCCTCGCGTGGCACGAGCTCACGGTCGATGGTGGGAAAAATCAAAAAAGCCGTTGATGCAATTACGACTGCCGAGCCAATCACAAGGAGCCGGGCATCTAGCGTAAAATACAGGACACGCCTATATCCCTCAGTAATCCATAAACTGAATCGATAAATAAAGCCGTCTCTGCGATCGGCATTTCCACCAAGACTAGGCAAACGTGATGCCAACATCGGGCAAAGCGACAGCGCAACAAACGACGAAATTCCAACGGCTACGGCTAAAACAAATCCAAATTCTGTGAACAGTTTACCTGCCGTGCTCGGTAGAAAGGCGATTGGCAGAAACACGGAGACCAAGGTTGCCGTCGTCGCCAAAACCGCAAAGAAAACTTGTCGGGCGCCTACCACCGACGCTGCGAATGCTTTCAGCCCCAGTGCACGTTGTCGCTGAATATTTTCAGTCACAACGATGGCGTCATCAACGATCAGGCCGGTCGCAAGCACCAAAGCTAACAAAGTGAGAATGTTGATCGAAAACCCAAGTAACCAAATCGCCGCAATCGTCCCACTTAAGGCAATTGGGATGGCGATGGCCGGAATTAAGGTTGGCCGCAACGCGCCGATAAAAATGAAAATGACACCGATCACAACACAAATAGCGATCGAAAGACTAACAACGACCTCGCGGACTGAACTTCGAATGAACTGCGCATCATCGGAAATGATAATAAGTTCTGCATCCTTCAAGCGCCGGTTTAACCCCTCAACAGCCACTTGGACGGCATTGGAGATGGCAATCGTATTGGAATGAGCTCGGCGAATAATTCCGATACCAAGAACTTTTTGGCCATTGAGCAGAGTGAAGTTTTCCGCTTCTGCTGGACCATAGAATGCTTGCCCAACATCACCGATCTTGATGTCATCCCGAATTTCCAAACGTTCGACCGCTTCCGGGTGCCAAACAGAGGCGTCGGCGCGCACCATCAATAGCTGTTCATTCGATTTAAAACTGCCCGCCGGGACATCCAAACTGGTACTGGAAAGAATGTTTGCAATTTCATCGATGGACAAGCTGTAACTGGCAAGCCGAATTGGATCAACGACCACCCGCAGTACCTGTTCCTGATCACCAAACAATTCGGCCGTTGCGACCCCTGGAATAGATGTCAATTCAGCACTGACCTCCTCTTCAGCTAACCGCGTCAGAGCTTCTTGAGAGAGCTTCTCACTCACTAAGGCAAGCCGGATCACCGGCAGCCGGTCCGCATCCGCCTTCACGATCGTGATGTCTTCGACACCTTCCGGCAAGTCACGCTCAATGGCTGCGACCGCCTCGCGAACATCGTTCGCCGCCACATCGAGATTTATATTTGGAGCAAATTCGCCACGGATCCGCGCATTATTTTCCTCACTCGCTGCATTGATAGTCTGAACCCCGGAGACACGCGCAACTGCACCCTCTATCACACTGGTGACTTCGGCATCCATTGTCTCGGGCGAAGCGCCATCGAAGAACGCCCGGACGGTAACGACCGGTCGATCAACATCTGGCAGTTCCCGGACCTCGATCCCAAACACCGCTGCCAAACCAGCTATGACAATCAATAAGTTCATCACTACAACCAAGACAGGCCGCCGAACCGACAAAGACGGCAGGTCACTCCCCCTGGTCATTAGCTAGCGCTTTCAGAAAGTTCCGTTCTAATAAGCTGCCCCGGACGTAGGCCTTGCACGCCCTCAACAACGATCGTCTCACCAGCCTGCAACGGTCCGTCGACGAGGATGCGGCCCTTGTCACGGCGGACGATGGCGACGAATATTTTCTCGGCCCTATTGTCGTTTACGCGCCATAAGTACGCGCCGTCCCGGCTCCATAATACCGCCACCTCCGGTATCGTCGCATAGCGACGCCCCTTAAAGGAGAGACGCACGTCGAATGACGATCCGGGCCTAATCCGGTCCTCCGGATTAGGTATAATCGCTTTTACGCGGAGCGTCCTCGTTACACGATCGATGCGGCTACCCAGCGAATGCACCACACCGTGCAATTCGGTATCACGATCGGTCCAGGCCGCCATAGTAATAGGGTCACCCACGCCGAGACGAACTGCGAATTCTTCAGGCAAATTAAAATAAACAAGGATCGACGAACGATCATCCAACGTAGCAATCAATGTCTGATCCGAAACGCGATCTCCTCGCTCTATATCCGTCAAGCCTACTATACCGTCAAAAGGGGCATAAATCGTCCTGTCGCTCAACGATGCGCGTGCCTGATTTAAACGCAAGCGGGCGGACGCATGTTCCGATTGTGCAGTCTGCAACCGCGCCACAGAAGCCGCACCAGTCGGCGCCAAAGTCTCGATACGCTCCACGTTACGAGCCGCTTCCCTAAATGCGACATCGGCGAGTTTCACAGCCAGTCGCTGATGTTTGGCGTCAAGGCGAACAAGTACATCCCCCATCTTAACTCGTTGTCCCGCAATGAAGGCCACGCCTACCACTTCCCCCGCAACGGAGGGGTAGATAGATACGGACTTGAGCGCTTCGCCCGTACCGATTGCCCTAATAAGCAGCCGATCCTCTGCAAATTTGACCGTTTCCGTCAAAACAATTGTCGCAGGTCTCTGAATTGACGGTTTTCCTGCGGATGCCTTGCCTTTATCTTCAAGCAGCCACCAGCTGATTGCCAAGAGCCCAATGAGGCCGACGATGATCGTTATTTGCACGCTGAGCCGCATCGCTGCACAAACCGTTGCTAGATTGAACTTATATTAGTGCATAGCAACCCGTTAGGGCCAGCGGGCTTGCCCGTCGGAAATATTTTATGTTTAGAAAATATATTCAAAACTGAATTTCTATGTTTCATTCATATTTGTTTACTTTTTACTTAACGAATACATTAATCAATAAATTGACTAAACTTGTTTATATTTGTAAAAATGATAAATGGGTTGGGTGTTTTAAACCAAACTATGCGATAATATATTGTTTTTAATACATTAATAGAATAGGCATCCTTAAGGGAAACGGCGATGGCAACCGCTAATAAAACTACAACAAAGTCTTCGTTTCTGCCAACTGGGATGGGTGAAAAGCTTCAGCGGCGCCTCATCGAGTTCGCAGGCGTGGGGATGATTGCAGTCGCAGTCGCGCTCATAATTGCCCTAAGTAGTTATTCGGCGAGCGATCCATCGCTTAATACATCAGCTCTTGCAGATAATATCGACAATCTTCTGGGCTTTGCTGGCGCACTCACAAGCGACTTGTTGCTTCAAACGTTAGGCCTGGCCTGTTTACCATTTATCATATTGCTGGGCGCATGGGGTTGGCGCCTCGTAACTATTCACCGAGTGCACGCCATATGGCTTCGGCTCAGTCTTCTGCCCTTCGCCCTGATTTTACTCGCATTGGCGTTATCGCATCTTGGCGCACCCGAAAATTGGCCATTACGCGCAGGCCTTAGCGGCGTGGTGGGCGACTTGGTACATTTTTGGACCCTTGACCTTTTTATCGAGCCGGTACCGCAGTGGTGCTATGTCACCGCAGTCTCCTTAATTGCAATCGGTCTACTTCTTTACACAATTGGCTTCACACTCGGTGAATGGAAGGCGGCCGCTAATTTTATTGGGGCTGTCGCGATTTTTATCTCCCGTACCGCGAGAAATTTTTATCGAAGAGATAAATTCGCAACAGAAACGCCAAATTTAGAAAACCAAGACTTAGAGAAAGGTTCTTTTGTCGGCCGAATACTCTCGTACCGCCCAAGCTTACCCAAATTCAACAGCAATCCGAAAAACCGCGATCGGCTGGAACCGACGTTCGAAGCAACCGACAACAAAATAAAAACAGAAGCCCTCAAAAATTTCCGAGCTGCAAAATCCGACCTTATCGCGCCAAAAGAAACAAGCCCGAAGCCAGGACGCAAAGGCCGGGACGCAAAACAACGCAAATTGGATCTGCACAGTCCTGACGACGGCTTTCAGCTGCCCCCACTCGAACTTATAGACGACGCTCCAGTTGGTGACGGTCAATCCAAAAAAATTAATGAGGAGGGATTGCAGCAGAATGCGCGCTTTCTTGAAGGCGTACTCGACGATTTTGGCGTTCGTGGCGAAATTTTAAAAGTCCGCCCCGGCCCCGTCGTCACCCTATACGAATTGGAACCAGCGCCTGGAACTAAAACAAGTCGTGTAATCGGCCTTTCGGATGACATTGCCCGCTCAATGAGCGCAGTATCTGTCCGTAGTGCCGTTATCAAAGGGCGAAACGTCATCGGCATTGAATTGCCAAACACGAACCGAGAGACCGTTTATCTTCGTGAACTCCTAATGTCCGAAGCCTACGAGAAAGCTGGCGGCAAGCTACCGATGGTTCTTGGAAAGGATATTGGTGGCAATCCAGTTATCACCGACTTAGCGCGAATGCCGCACCTCTTAATCGCCGGCACCACGGGTTCCGGGAAGTCGGTGGGGCTTAACGCTATGATACTCTCGCTCCTTTACCGGCTGACACCGGAGGAGGGAAAACTGATAATGATCGATCCAAAGATGCTCGAATTATCGGTCTACGACGATATTCCCCATCTACTTACTCCAGTCGTCACCGAACCAAAGAAGGCTGTTGTAGCGCTGAAATGGACCGTTCGCGAAATGGAACGCCGATACTCCGATATGGCAAAACTCGGCGTCCGTAATATTGACGGTTATAATAAACGTGTGAAGGAGGCTGTCGCCAAAGACGAAGAGCTGACCCGGACCGTGCAAACCGGATTTGATGCGGAGACCGGCAAGCCGATCATGGAAGAACAACCGCTCGATCTATCGCCTCTCCCCTATATCGTCGTCGTCGTCGATGAAATGGCAGACCTTATGCTCGTAGCCGGCAAGGAAATTGAAGGCGCGATGCAGCGCTTGGCACAAATGGCAAGGGCCGCCGGCATTCATTTGATCATGGCCACCCAAAGGCCATCCGTCGATGTTGTAACTGGAACAATCAAAGCCAATTTTCCCACACGCATCAGCTTCCAGGTGACCTCCAAAGTCGATAGTCGCACGATCTTAAACGAACAAGGAGCTGAGCAACTACTCGGCCAAGGGGATATGTTGTATATGGCAGGTGGCGGGCGCATCACGCGCGTTCACGGTCCACTGGTCCATGATGATGAAGTCGAAGCCGTTGCGCAGTTTCTCCGCTCGCAGGGTGCGCCGGAATACGTCGACGCCGTCACTGCGGACGAGGGAGACGATCCTTTAGCAATCTTACAAGATGAAGATAATTCAGGTGACGAACTCTACGACAAAGCCGTCGCCATCATCTGTCGAGAGGGAAAGGCATCGACAAGTTTCGTCCAACGTCACCTCCAAATTGGATATAATCGGGCAGCCCGTATAATTGAGAAAATGGAGAAAGAAGGCGTGGTCAGTCCCGCAGATCGCGTCGGACGGCGAGAAGTACTCGCGGGGGATCATAGTATCTGAGGTAAATTATTACGATTAATAGTTGTGTTTGCAGCCTCCTCCCCTCAAAGTTTTTGCTGGCTAAAGATAATTAACGCGATGGCTCTCTGGGTCCCATGACCGTCACAAGAAACCTCAATAAATTTTTATTCTTTATTTTTGCAACAAACCTTGTTGTTGCAGCAGTACAGGCCGAAACCCCCACCGATGCCGATTTTCAACGAATAGAGCGATATCTAAATAGTCTCCAGACAATCCAGTCAAAATTCGTGCAAAACAACCCAGACGGTAGTTTTGCACTTGGCACTCTCTACTTACAACGCCCGGGCCTCATGCGCTTCGAATACGACCCTCCAGTACCAATTCGTCTTTATGCAGATGGAAATTTTTTTATCCATGTGGACATGGAGCTTGAACAGGTGAGCCACTATCCTCTAAACGAAACCCCCGCACATTTCATCCTACGCGAAAAAATTAGCCTTCGTAAGGAACTGAAAGTAAAAAAATTTCAGCGCGCCAATCGTGTTATCCGTATAGAACTCACAGATGCTCAAAATCCCGATATTGGCTCTGTCACACTCGCACTCTCCGACAATCCCTTAGAACTCCGGTCCTGGACGATCACCGACGCACAGGGTTTACAAACAGAATTGGCCTTCGTCGAAGCCCGATTTGGTGGGCAAATTGACCCGTCACTCTTTGAGTACGTCGACAAATTTGAGGAAGATAGCAACTAACACGTCTCCTCGGGCCTCGACAGATTGGTGCTCACGCTCCATTCTTACAAATATGAAAAACACCAAGACACCCTTGATAGGCATACCGGCGACGCCCTATGAAAACGAGGGCCACACGTCGCACCGGGTTAGTGAAAAATATGTTAAAGCCGTGGCAGAACTAACGGGATGTGCACCAGTGTTAATACCGGCTGTAGGCGCACTCGTTAGCTTTAATTCCCTGTTGGAACACCTGGACGGCCTTTTGTTAACCGGAGGACGACCAAACGTCGAACCGCACCACTACGGTGGCCCTCCCAGTATCGAAGGCACGCCGCATTGTCCGGAGCGCGATGCTACCACCTTACCTCTACTGCGAAATGCAATGGATATTGGGATCCCTATATTTGCGATTTGCCTTGGCATACAAGAATTAAACGTGGCTCTCGGTGGCACACTCCACCAACGCACACAGGAGTTAGAGGGCAAGCGGGACCACCGCATGGACCGAACCCTAACAGTTGACGAGCGCTTTGAGGACAAACATCCAATTGATATTCAGCCAGGCGGCCTTCTCGAGGATCTGTTTGGGGGCCCCCACCGTGTAATGGTCAACTCGCTTCATGCTCAATCCGTGGACCGGCCCGGAGACGGAGTGTTTGTTGAAGCGATCAGCGACGATGGTGTCATAGAGGCCATCAGCATACCGGATGCACCAGCCCTAACGTTTGGGGTGCAATGGCATCCGGAACACCCAAATATTCGAAACAACGACGTTAACGGTCGTCTATTCGAGGCGTTTCACATGGCAGTCCGCGATCATTATACTGAACGGGTACGCACCAGCAGAACCGAAAGCAAGGCAGCCTAGGGAACAGAGGAACGCCCCATTATGCATGACGTTCGAGAAATCAATTGTACAGTTGACGCATTCGGTGAGCTTACCCACGACACCCGCTCAATTCGGCTCAAGATCCTCGAAGGTGGGCCGTTGACATTTAATGCCGGCCAATACGCCAAAGTCGTCTACCCAAACGGAATTGAAAAATACTACTCAATTGCGAGTATACCGGGTGACACGGACATAGAATTTCATATTCGCCGATCCGGGGAGGGCACGAGCAGTAGCCACTTTGTACTTGATAAACTCACGATCGGCGATCCTGTCACGGTGACAGCACCGATGGGTGGATCATATCTGCGCGCCGACCATCCGGGGCCAATCCTCTGCGTCGCTGGCGGTTCGGGCTTGGCTCCCATCAGGAGTATCGTCGAAACTTCGTTACGCGACCAACCTGAACGGGAGATCCACCTCTATTTCGGCGTCCGGGACGAACGAGATATTTACTTCGAGGAACGCTTTTCTTCACTCGCTAATACGCATGCGCAATTCTTTTTTACGCCCGTCTTATCCGAACCATCTGGCAAAACGGAGCGTCGTACTGGATTTGTGCATGAGGCAATTGCAGCCGACCTGTACAATTTTGCGAATTGGAAGGCTTATTTGTGTGGACCGCCAATCATGGTCGATAGCGTTAAGGATCTGCTAAAACAGCATGACGTTCACGATGATGATATTTACGCTGACGCGTATTAACTGTCCCCAGCTCAAAGGCGTTCAGGTTAAGTAACCCAATGCGGCGACTCTTTGCCCATCTGCTAAATAGGCTTCTCACATGACAAACTACGCAATTCCAATATGGGACACGCCAACCATTCCCGTAATTGATGGTGACCCGTTCCCTGTCCATCGCATTTTCTGTGTCGGACGTAATTATGCCGCTCATGCGCGTGAAATGGGGCATGACCCAGACCGTGAAGCTCCGTTTTTCTTTGCAAAACCGGCTAACGCCATTGTTTCAAATAGGACGACGGTGCCCTATCCCGACGAGACCAACGACCTACATCCAGAAATTGAATTGGTCGTCGCCCTAAAGGGGGGTGGTTACCGAATTCCCGAGAATGAGGCCCTAGACAAAATCTTTGGCTATTGTGTGGGCCTCGACATGACGCGA
>PBOZ01000048.1 GCA_002724555.1 Rickettsiales bacterium | reverse complement strand
TCTTCCTGTAATTTGTCTTTCTGCCCTTTTATGAATTGAACAACCACTTTCTTTGGTTAGCATTCTTTATGTTTCTAACTGTGCGTGGGGGCCTACTGGTAGCATGCTATCCGCGATTACAAAGGAGTTTAGAACGAATTGGAGTGTCTTAGAATTGCGACGGCTTCAGTTTCTATAGACCACGCGAATTGGTCGATCGGTACCACAGATTGAACTAAATATCCGCCGTCGACAAGAATGCGAAGGTCTCGCACCAGTGTTGTAGGGTTGCATGACACGGCAACGATTGTGGGTACTTCTGATGCGGCCAGGTATTCAGCTTGTGCTTGCGCACCGGATCGCGGTGGATCAAAGATTACTGCATCAAACTTCCTGAGTTCCTTGTGCGTTAATGGATTGCGTGCCAAATCACGGCGCTCCGCGGTGTGTGATAATCCAGCCGCCGCGCGGCGCATCGCGGATACCATTTTGCCATCAATCTCGAACGCTGTTGCTTGTGCTGTCTCTGCAAGAGGGAAGGATAAAGTTCCGCACCCTGCATACAGATCTGCGATACGTTTGGCGTCTTGAACCCCCTTGCGGACTAAATCAACAATCTTAATTTCACCTTCCCGGCTGGGCTGCAGGAAATAGCGTTCAGGTAATGCAACTACTGCACGCCCAAATCGCATTATCGGTTGTTTAAGTTGAACGATCGGTTCGACGTATTCGCCATCCGCCCAAGAAATTCGAGAAATATTGTGTTCGGCTGCGAAATTAGAAAATAGTTGATAAAGCTGAGGAACTGGCGTGCTCTTAGGCATTGCAAGAATTAAAAAATCAAATCCGTTGTCTGTCTCAGTGATCCTGATGTCGTTTGCTTTCACCGCTGTCCCGTTAGCTGAAATCAACTCCCGCAACGGCGTTAGCAGTTCGACAATAGACGGCAGAGCCACTGCGCATTCAGCAATGTCAATCACCTTATGGCTCATGGCGGCGTTGAACCCCAAAGAAACCGCGTGCTTTTGTTTGTCTATTGCGAATTCGACCCGTCGGCGAGTGCCAGGAGGGATGGAGATTGTCTCTTGGATTGAAATGTTTTTTAAATTTTTATATGCCAGAGCGTCCTGGAGCGCCGATCGTTTGAATGCGGCAACTGCGCTCGGTGACAAATGTTGCAGGGCGCAACCGCCACAGTATCGAAAATGTTGGCAAACGGGGGGGATCCGCGCATCCCCTGGTTCAGTAATCTCATCAATTAAACCACGGAAGTATTTACTTCGTGAGACTTTATAAGAAATACGTAAATGATCGCCTGGTGCGCTGTGAGGTACGTAGCAGGTTTCTCCCGAATTTAGCCTGCAAACACCATCACCCTTTGCCCCCAACCGTTCGATTATGACGTCGGCAAATTTTTTGGGAGATTTATTGGATGGTTTGTTTTTATTTTTGCGCAAGTAAACAAGTTTCCAAATAAAGTGTATTTTTACGGAAATACATAATAATATTTATACAATAAAATATATATATATATTTCAAAATAAAAATATATTTCTGTGAAAAATATAAATATTTACAATAAATTTTGTATAATAATTTATTTCCAATATACTCAAGTAATGGAAAACACAGCGTGCAAAAATTTTTAAATGGTAGGCACCTAAAGTAATGAGCGCGTCCGTTAGATTGCCCGCATCTTTAACGGTCGCCGCTTTTAAAACAAGCTAGTGTATCTTTAATTTGGTGAGTTAATTCGTCGTAAAGGGGACCGCAATCCAATTACGATTTTTCACTATTAACTCCAGCAAAATGCAGGCTTAATGATGCAATTGAGTGAGATACGCGCAACGAATTAGAAATTGCCCTTCGCCCGATCTAATCAAACGGGAGCGTTTTCGATTTAACTTTTCAAACCTGCGAATGCTTCGAGTGCCCGTTTACGGGCAAAGCCGTGTTCGATAATCGCCGCTGGGTAGTTTTCTTGAAGCAAATCAGCTCGCTTTGCATTAGGTTTATGGATGAGCTTATTTGGCAGCTGAGCGCGCTCGGGTACCCATTTGCGCACATAATCGCCGTTCGGATCGAATTTTTCCCCCTGTAAAATTGGGTTAAAAATCCGGAAATAAGGTGCTGCATCAGCCCCAGACCCTGCCACCCACTGCCAATTAGCCGCATTATTGGCGAAATCAGCATCCACAAGGGTGTCCCAAAACCACTTTTCTCCTGCTCGCCAATCAATCAGCAAATGTTTTACTAGAAACGAGGCAACAATCATCCGCACGCGGTTATGCATCCACCCAGTTGACCAAAGCTCTCGCATGCCCGCATCGACAATGGGATAGCCGGTCTCCCCCTTTTGCCATTGGGCCAGCGCTATGGGGTCGGATTGCCACGGGAATGCGTCGAATTTAGTGTTGATATTTCTTCTGTTCATATTGGGAAAACGTGCAAGAAGATCATGATTGAAGTCACGCCAACAAAGTTGCCGGATGATGCTCCAAGCATCATTCTCCAACTTTACATCGTTTTGGATTGCGGCAGCTTTCTGCGCAGCGTGCCAAATTTGTCGAGCTGTGATTTCGCCGAAATGCAAGTGGGCGGATAATCGGGTCGTCCCTGTCAAGCCTGGGAAATCGCGTTCCACTTGGTATCGGCCAAGGGTATTTTGAACAAAATTTTCTATCATTTTGCAGGCACCAACCGAACCGGGCTGCCAATTTTTCCGAAGTCCCGACGCCCAATCGGGATTTGTGGGTAACAGTCCCCATGTGTCGAGATCTTGCGAAACACAATTTATTTTAGATACGGCAACCGGCACCGGCTGGGGCAATGGCGCTGGAGGACTGAAAGTTCGCCACATATTCCAATAAGGGGTGAAAACTTTATATCCATTGCCTTCCTTGTTACGAATTGAGTTGGGTGGCCGCAACAAACTACTGCTGAAGATTTTAAGAGTGCAGCCATCGCGCTGCAAACTGTGAGTGACCTGTTGGGTTAATTCTATCTCAGCGGGCTCATCGATTGCCGAACAGTATACGTTTCTTGCTCCTAGTTCGATCGCGGTACTTGCTATTAAGACAGTCGGATCACCGCGTTTTAATACAAGTTTAATGTTGAGATCTGCGAGGGATGTGCGCAATGCTTTAAGGCTGTGATAAAGCCACCAACGCGAAGCTCCGCCCAGCCGTAGTCTGTCTGAATAATCTATTTCGTAAACGTAGAGAGCTGTGACAAATTTTCCATTAGCGCACGCGGCCCTTAGTGCTTCGTGGTCTACAATCCGAAGATCGCGTCGGAACCAAACAAGTGATGCGTTTTTCATATGTCTCATACGCCTAATTAGAGTGCCAAGTTCAATATTAAGATGGCCAATTAAATTTTATTGGCTGTACATGTGCGATTTCTTATAAAAGCTGTCGAAAATTGATATGCAGAATGATTATAAATTAGAGGCTTCTCAGGCGCCTATTACCGGCTTTTGTTAACAGCAATTATCTGACGCAGCCAAAAACACAGGTAGTATTGGGATTAATCAAATTTTGTCCAAAATAGCAATTGGGGACTTTTAAAAATTTTACAGGCCGAGGCACACCGTTTGGTGTATCAGTAGACGGCTTGCATTAGTTAAAAATTTCCACTCCTGTTTATGAACAAAACCACGCTATCTGAGGTGAATGAATGAGTATTCAACCAAGCGCGTTCTTGCGGGAATTGCTGGATGTCGCCATTTCTTCTGCTGATCCTTATAAGTGTGTTGCGCCTAATTTGCCGGAGGCGCCAAAGGGGCGGACCATCGTTGTCGGTGCGGGAAAGGCTGCGGCGAAAATGGCACGCGCAGTGGAGGCTGAATGGTCGGGGCCACTTAGTGGATTGGTTGTCACCCGTTACGGCCATAGCGTGCCCTGCAGTTCTATCGAGGTTTTAGAAGCATCGCACCCTGTGCCTGACGCAGCTGCCGAAGTGGCGGCCCGGCGGATAATGGCATTGGCGCAGGGCGCAGAATCAGATGACTTGGTACTCTGTTTAATGTCTGGCGGGGCTTCAGCGCTTCTCTCATTGCCAGGAGAGGGCCTCACTTTGCGCGAGAAGCAGTCGGTCAATCGCGACCTTCTGCGTTCAGGTGCCACCATTACCGAGATGAATTGCGTTCGGAAGCATATCTCTGCCATCAAGGGTGGTCGGCTGGCAGCTGCCAGCTCACCGGCTAAGGTCATTACCCTCGCGATTTCAGACGTACCGGGTGATGATCCTGCAGTCATTGGTTCTGGCCCTACGGTCGGCGACGCCAGCAGTTTTGCAGATGCCCGTGCCGTTTTTGATAAATATGGTCTTTTGCCGTCCGAGGCTGTTGGCCGGTTTTTGGCGGCTGCGGAAGATGAAACGCCGTCACCGGACGACCCGCGTCTAGCGCGATCCGAGTGCCAGTTGATCGCCACTCCGCAGATCTGCCTTGATGCAGCGGCCAAGGTGGCTGCTGCGGCAGGTGTTACACCACTTATTCTGGGGGACGCAATTGAAGGCGAGGCGCGTGAAGTCGCGATGGTCATGGCTCGGATTGCCCATCAGGTAGCTCGTCGGGGTCAACCGGTTCCGGCGCCTGCGGTCTTACTGTCGGGTGGCGAGACGACGGTCACCGTGCGTGGGGCTGGGCGTGGTGGCCGCAACTCAGAATTTCTATTGGCGCTCGCAATGGCCCTTGGGGGCGAGGCAGGCATTTGGGGTTTGGCGGCAGATACGGATGGAATTGATGGTACGGAAGATAATGCTGGAGCAATCGTAACACCGGATACGCTATTGCGAGGTGAAAAAGCAGGGTTGGTGGCCAGTCAAATGTTAGCTAATAACGATGGCTACTCTTTTTTTAAACCGCTGGGCGATCTCTTGATGACGGGTCCTACACTTACGAATGTGAATGACTTTCGGGCGATACTTGTACTGCCTCGATAACTGGGATCGGTTATAATATCCTGCTATTGATCATAAACACCCAAAATCGGGATTAAACTAAGAGGGAACCCCGATGTTGTTCAGACAGCTCTTTGATGCCAACTCTTGCACTTATACGTATTTGATTGCAAGCCGTTCCGGCGGCGAGGCGTTGATAGTTGATTCTGTCTTGGAACACGTAGAGCAATATATACGAATTTTGGACCAATTGGACCTTAAGCTCGTGAAGGTCGTAGATACCCATACCCATGCGGATCATATCACGGCTATGGGAGCACTTCGGGACCGAACAAAATGTGTCACGGTTATGGGAGACCGTAGTGCTGCTGATGTGGTGTCTATGCGGGTATCGGAAGGTGAAAGGATTAATATCGAAGGCCTCTCCTTGGACGTTATCTTCACACCAGGTCATACTGATGATTCGTATACCTTTAGACTTCCGGACCGAATTTTGACTGGTGATACGTTATTTATTCGGGGAACAGGTCGTACCGATTTCCAGAATGGAGATCCCGAAGCACAGTATGATTCGATTTTCAACAAACTCCTGCGCCTGCCCGATGACACATTAGTCTATCCAGGGCACGATTATAAGGGGGAGACGGTTAGCACTATTGGGGAGGAACGGCAATTCAACCCGCGTCTTCAAGTTTCAGATGCTACAGCATACGCAAACATCATGAATAGTTTAAATCTCGCAAACCCAAAGATGATGGATGAAGCAGTTCCGGCAAATCAAAAAATTGGAGTGTCTCAGGGTGATGACGCGTCGGCGGCCTGGGGTTTAAGTGCAGACGATGTCAGGAATTGTTGTCTCGATGGGAGTTACCTTTTGGTGGATTTGCGTGAAGAGGGTGAGCGGAAGATGTATGGCGTGATCCCGAACTCTGTTCACGCACCATATACCGAGCTCGACGAATTCGTATGCGAAGGAGGCCTATTGCGCGAAATGGTGAAGAAGGCAGGTCAACATATCATCTATTATTGCGCATTTGGCGAGCGCTCGGCACTAGCTGTGCAGGTGTCAGAAGTTATGGGTTTAAAAGATGTTTACCATCTGATCGGTGGCATTGCGGCGTGGAAAGCCGCGGAAGGTGACATTCAGAAAATGTAGCGGGGAATACCCCCTCGATATAACGTCGGTGCGTGATATTCTTTTTTTGCGATAATACCGCGAATAAGCGAGAGGAAATTTGTAATGGCAGTGGATGACAAGACACCAATATTTGTCGGTGTGGCACAAGTTGAGCAACGTGAAAATGATCCGAATTCTGCCAAAGAGCCACTGGATTTGATGGTTCAAGCAGTTGAGGCTGCCGCAAGGGACTGCGGCGTGCCGGGGATATTGCTAAAGGCTGATTCGGTGCGGGTCGTGCGAGGCATTTGGGGCTATGCGAACCCCGCTCGGCAAGTTGCTGAACGCATAGGTGCCAGCGGTGCAGAGACCGGGCTCACGTCGCTTGGGGGCAATTACGTCCAGTCACTAACAAATCACAGTTTCCTCGATATCCAAAGTGGAAAAAACGAGATCGTCGTCGTAACTGGCGGCGAGTGTGGGCGGACGCAGTCGCGGGCGCGTAAAGCTGGGATTGACCTTGATTGGAATCCTTTGACCCGTGAGCCTGGTGCCAATCCGACGACCCAAGGTGGAGATATACCGGAGGTATTTATCGGTAGTGACAAGGTGACCCGGCATGAGGCTGAGATGAAACGGGGTATCACTTTGCCAATTCAATTTTATCCAATGTTTGAAACGGCACTGCGACACGCCAACGGAGAAAGTGTGGAGGCACATCTGAAGCGTGTTTCAGAGCTGTGGGCTGGATTCAATAAAGTGGCGGTCGACAATCCAAATGCGTGGCTTCGGAAGCCGTTGAGCGCTGTGGATATCCGCACGCCATCGGCTGGCAATCGACCGATATCATATCCTTATACGAAGCTGATGAACTCAAACAACAGTGTCGACCAGGGTGCCGCTTTGATCCTGACGTCTGTCGGGAAGGCAAGAACACTTGGGATACCAGAAGATCGCTGGGTTTACCCTCATGCCGGAACGGAGGCATGGGATCATCTTTATGTCTCGGAACGGGACAATCTGCATACATCGCCAGCCATCCGAGTAACATCCCGCAAACTTTTCGATTTGACAGGTTATTCCGCTAACGAAATGGATTATGTCGATCTCTATAGTTGCTTTCCAGCTGCCGTCCAAGTTTCCGCTAATGAAATAGGCCTTTCGCAGGACCGAGCTTTAACGGTCACTGGAGGACTAACATTCGCCGGGGGGCCTTTGAATAATTACGTTATGCATTCTGTAGCCCGGACTGTTGAACTTTTGCGTGGCAACCCTGGTAGCAAAGGTCTCGTTACCGCGAACGGTGGCTTGTTAACAAAACATGCACTTTGCATATATTCGACTGATGCGCCGGATAAGCCCTTTGCTTGGGCCGATATGCAAGACGAAGTCGATGCGATGCCGCGCCGTGAGGTTAAAATTGATCACGACGGGGAGGTAACAATCGAAACTTATGTTGTGATGTATAACACTGATGCGGCCCCGTCGCAGGCACATGTGGCATGTTTGCTTGATGATGGACGACGTACTTGGGCCAATGTTATGGACGCCGACACGGTCGAAATGATGACCAAGGCCGAGTTCTGTGGCCGATCTGGTAAAGTGAACAGTAAAGGTGAACTTTCCATACATTAAAGATCTAAATTTTTAACAAAGAGGGTCTAAAATTGAGTACATTTTATATGGTAGAGATGCATTACCCGCTCGATGATGATCGAGAGGCGTTCAATGATTTCTACCACAAGCATATATCGATGCTTCTGACGATTGACGGCTTTATCTGCGCGCAACGTTATGAATGTACACATGAAGCGCGTTCACCCTTTCTCGCGGTCTACCGTTTGAGTAATCCAGGCGTAATGACAAGTGAGGGATATACATCTCGCGCAGGCCGTGATTCGGTTGACCCTGTTTTCAAGGCGAAGATGACGAATTGGGACCGAAATTTGGTAACGGGCGATATCGAAAATATGGACGTAGCAGATGGTGGCTGGATGGTCCTTTTCGATAGACTGTCAGAAGATAGCACACCTTTGCCAGGTGGTTTTACCTCGCTTTCGATCGTAGGATTGGACGCGACGATTGTGGAACGGGGCGTGATGATTGGTCAAGACGGTTCGCCGCCCAAGTTGTCAGGTGTGGAAAATTGTATTATTCGCAATTTTTGTCCCGTTCATGCTCCACGGCACTCGGGGTAAAACGCACAAACATTAGTTGAGACCGCACTCCATCTTTGCAAACGGAGCCAATTGGAGAAGACTGGCCAAATAGTTTGCAATGCAGATTATAACCTAGGTTTATTTTTTGAGGCTATCGACGTTGCGCATGCTGGATTAGCCGATCGGGTTGTCGACTTAGAGCATTC
>PBOZ01000047.1 GCA_002724555.1 Rickettsiales bacterium | reverse complement strand
TAAGGACTTGGGCCGCCCTTGGGACATGGCGAAAGGTTTTGATCGGTCGGCACCGATGAGTGAAATTCACACGGCGCATTCCACCGGCCACTTTTCCTCCGGCAGTGTCACACTAGCGGTCAATGATGAGGTTCGACAGAAAGGCGATGTCAATCAACTCATTTGGAATGTAGAAGAAACAATTTCTTATCTCTCGGGACTGATCGAATTGCACCCAGGCGATCTCATCATGACCGGCACGCCGTCCGGCGTGTCCGCCGTGGTAAAAGGCGACCACCTCGTTGGGCATGTCGATCGATTGACCGATCTCAATATAACTATCGACTGAAATTCACGGAAAAGTTAGATGCGCCTCATCACCTGGAATATTAACTCAGTTCGACTGCGTATGCCTCTACTGGCAAAATTGACGGCCGAAACAAAACCCGATGTCGTCTGCCTGCAAGAAACTAAAGTTCACGACGATCAGTTCCCTATCAAGGATATTAAAGAACTTGGCTACGAGCATATGCATTTCCGCGGCATGAAGGGCTACAATGGGGTGGCCATCCTCTCACGACTGCCATTCGAGGCTACAGACGGCCAAAATTGGTGTGACAAGCAGGATTGCCGCCATGCATCGGTAAAAGTGCAGGGCGGCGTCGAAATCCATAACTTTTACGTCCCGGCCGGCGGCGATGTTCCAGATCCTGACGAAAATGAGAAGTTTGCTCATAAACTATCCTTTCTCGAGGAGATGGCGGATTGGTTCACCCAGAACCGCAAAACCAATGACAAGTTGATCATGGTTGGTGATCTGAATATTGCACCTCTAGAGACCGATGTGTGGTCGCATAAGCAACTTCTAAAAGTGGTCAGCCACACACCCATCGAGGTAGAAAATCTCAAGATCGTGCAGCAAAGCAACAGCTGGATTGATGCCGTTCGCCACTTCATCCCAGCCGACGAAACGCTTTACAGCTGGTGGAGTTACCGCGCTCGCGACTGGGACGCCGCTGACAAAGGGCGTCGCCTCGACCACGTATGGGTCACGCCACCGCTGAAAAAGTCACTCAAAAGCGCCGGCGTGCTTCGCGAAGCGCGCGGTTGGGAGCGGGCCTCGGATCATGCCCCAGTCATCGTCGATTTTAACTTGGCTTAGGCGTCCGAAACCCTCACGACAAGCTTGCCGGTGTTTTGACTTTTAAACAGCATCGACAGAGCATTAGGCGCAGCGTCTAAGCCATCCAAGATATGCAAACGCTGTTTCAACTCGCCGGATTTCAATTTCTTGGATATCCATTGGCGCGCTTCGTCATACCGACCGTTATAGTCGGAGACAATAAATCCTTGCATGCGAGCACGTTTCCCGATCAGGAGGCCGGTATTAGTTACACCGAATTGACTTTCTGCAGCCGTTTGTGAAATCCGGCCACACATAACAATCCGGCCACACGAACGGAGGTGCAGCAAGGCCGCTTCCAAAATTTCACCACCTACATTGTCAAAGAAGAGGTCGACACCATCAGGAAAGACCTGCGCGACAGCCAACTCTATATCGTGCTCCGCCTTATAATCGATGGCAGCGTCAAAATTTAGATCATTTGTGAGGTACTGGCACTTTTCCGGACCGCCGGCCACACCAACGACCTGACACCCTTCCAGTTTGGCAAACTGGCCAGCCATTTGACCCACACCCCCAGCAGCACCCGACACGAGAACACGGTCATCAGAAGAAAGTGCCCCCACATCCCGTATGCCAAACCAAGCGGTCAATGCCGTCGTACCCAATGGGCCAATCCAATCTTCGATCGAACCCAAAGATAAATCGAGCTTGTGCGTACCACTTGCCGTAATCGTCGGATGGCTCTGCCAACCAAGTCGATCTTGTATGTAGTCGCCCGGTTCAAACCCAGCAACCCGGCTTTCCAATACGCGACCTACACCGCCCGCACGCATGACACCGCCAATCTCAACAGCAGGCACGTAACCGGGATTTTCATTGATCCAGACCCGCATTGCTGGATCGATAGATAGGTAGACACTTTCTACCAATAGCTCGCCGTCTGCAGGTTGACGCACCGGCTCGACCGACGCCTCAAAATTATCCGGCCCGGCAATTCCGATAGGCCGTTGTTTTAATCTGATCTGACGGTTTGCATTCTGCATACCCGTTTTTCCTTTTATATATTTGGCCCACCAGTTGGTAACAATTTTACATTGCGCCGCCAATACAAGGCTGCCAACAACCATAAAAATAAACCCTGTCCTGCCACCAATGCTAAGCCGATGGGCGCACCAAGCCAATCTGCGAGAAAACCGGCGTACAGAATTCCGAGCGGCATAGTACCAACACTGACAGCGAGAAGGCCCATCACCCTACCGCGAATTTCCGGTGGCGTGACGGACAGCAGTATGGTGCTTTGCATTGATGAGAAGCCCGCAACTCCGAAACCGGCAATCAGAAGTGTAACCAACGAGGTCGAAAAGTACGGCGATAGAGAAAAACAAAATATACCGGCCAGAAAAATGAATGAGCCGCAGATAAAAAATTTCCCATACCGCGATGGCCGTACCGCCATCCCAACACCTATCGCTCCAAGTAATGCGCCTAGGCCCTCTGACGCTGCAAGAACGCCGACGGGAAATGCACTGAGCCCCAAAGTATCGCGTCCGATGATAGGAAGGATATTCCCAAACGGGAAACCAAAGGCATTTACGATGATGGTGATCATCAAAACACCCAAGACCATGGGTTCACTTCGCGCATAACGAAGGCCCTCGACAAGATTTCTCAGTACTTTCGGTGCAGCTTCATCCGTCTGTGTCTGGCGGTAGGGCATACGCCAAATTAACAGGACTGCTGTCGCAAAGAGAAAGGCGCCAAGCAAGTAAGCGCCGTGCAATCCAAAGAACTGAAGCATAAACCCGCCAATGGCAGGGCCGAGCATTCGCGTTCCGTTGGTTGTTCCGGTGTCGAATGCCATTGCAACGCCAACCCTATCGAGACCGGCTGCCTCGCCGATCATTGCCCGCCGGGTTGAGTAGTCTGTCGACGTAAACACTCCGCTAATAAACGCGCCAATCCCTATGTGCCAAAGCTCAACAAGACCCAATACCGTCAGGAAACCCAAGCCAAGCGAGACGACAAACATTGTTACGAGGCCACCAAATAATATGGCCTTACGGCTAATTCGGTCGGCAATAACGCCAACCCACGCGCCAAATAGGACCAGCGGCGCCCAACGTAAGAAGAGGAAAACCGCAACCATGATCGGCGAATTTGTGAGGTCGAAGACGTAAACACCAACAGCGAGCGATTCTAACCAACGCATCGTGCTGGTAATCGCACCCGAATACCACAAACTGCCAAAGGTTGTTTCGGCAAAGAGGGTTTTTATAATTCGGGCTGCATTGCCTCCGATCGCCACGATCAGAGGCGCCGCTGCATAAAGTATAACCCGTCAGGCACACCCTCCGGGAGGTCCATCGCTTCAACTTCAGGAAAATTCAACGCTCTATCTGAAACGATGACAGCACCCGGACAAAGGAGGGGCATGATGAGTGGCCCGATCAATGCGACGTTTTTTGCGGACTTCACAGCATCACCATATCCAATATCTGCATGAGCCATAATTGCGTTCGGACCAAGATCGCGTGCTGCCGATTTCAGCATCTCATCCATCTCACCAAGGTACATATTTTCATCAGGCGGTATGCAATCCGGGTGCGGTGATTTATTTCGGTCAAAGACGAAAATCTGCCGATCAGGAAGTGCGGTTCGCAAGTGGTCGTAGGAACGGCCGTTGCCCAATCCCAATTCGAGGACAATACCCGGCTTGCCGGCTATCTGCGCGACAGCAGCATCGAGGCACATACGTTGGGCTTGCAGGCGGCGAATTGCGGCATCGAGGCGGGTCATTGAATTCTATTTTCCTAAATCGTGAATTTATTTTTCGGTCTATGGTTTTCGGTCTGGGCCTCGGGATTGCGAACTGCGATGAAGTCCAAATGCCTCAGGGGCCTCGGGATCACCTCGATTATCATACTGGAAATTTATTGAGCAAGCGGTTCTACCTCTGCTGCGAGAAAATCCATTCATCCCTTCATAAAAACCTGCCACCCGGCAATAGCGCATACATATCATTAGTTTTGCAGAATATCGTGACGGATATGATAATGAATACAGTGGAGTATAGGTCAGGCATCGCAAGTATTGTCGTCAGCGGAACTAACGAAATTTTGGCAACACCTTGCCACTCCCTCTTTCTCCCAAGCGGGAGATACGCTATTGCATCACCCCAAGACGAGCTTGGATATGTCGCAGGTAGCTACCTAAAAAGCGCTGCAAACCGATGTGCGAGCTCAGTCGCCGAACAAAATGCCTACGGTTGTTGCAAGATTTGAGGATGGAAGGTGCGGCATGACATTGATTGCGCTCATACGACACGCCGCAACGGATTGGAACGAAGGTGGCCGAGTTCAAAGCACGACCGATGTCCCGCTTAGCGAGGGCGGCCGTTCAACAGTCCAATCTTGGCATGTTCCAGAACTTCTTAACGGATTTGACTGGGTTTCAAGCCCGCTCTCCCGAGCGGTCGAAACTGCTTCAATCCTCTCTGGACATCCGCCAAGCAAGATGGACGCGCGGCTCGTTGAGATGGATTGGGGGGCCTGGGAAGGGATGACAATTTCCGAACTACGCGCCGAAATTGGTCATCCTGGTGAAGCCTGGCGGGCCGGTGGGCTCGACTTTAAGGGGCCAGACGGAGAGAGCCAACGCGACGTCCAAACACGATTGCTGTCGTTTTTTTCTGAAGTTGCAGACACTATGCAGCCGACCGTAATTGTTTGTCATCGTGGGATTGTGCGGGCGACTTACTCCCTTGCTGCAAATTGGGATCAAAAAACCGCATGGCCGGATACGTTAGCCGATGACTGCACCCATTTATTCCGGCTAAGCAGCGATGGGCATCCATCAATCGAAGAGTTAAATGTGCCCCTCACAACACCTTGATTACGAGGCCGTAATTACACCTTCAATTGTGCGACCCTCAACACACGAGCAGAACGCGATTGGCCAAGCCATAACCCGAAAAATTATCAAATAAGGTCCCAAGGTCACTCACAAACACGCAAATTTGTGAATGCCACTCGCACGGCCTACTAAATACTAACGCGCCAAACTCCCTAAGCCTAAGAACCTGAAAGACTTAATTATCCTTCGCACACTCGGAAGCAGGCCAATTCCCCTAAAGCCAGAACAAACGACGCGGTACGTATCACCAACCAAACTTGGTAATATTTGAATGGCACAAATTGTCCCACACATAAACGTATCCATGGCCACATCTGGGAATTTAGCGGGCGCGGCGATATAAATAGAGAATGCAGGAGAACAAAGGTAGCAAGGACCCATGGTCCAGATTTCAGGCAGAACTTGATGCTTGGGCTGAAACATCGCTCAAAGCTACGCTTTGGTGGCGTGATGATGACGCAGTAGACGACACACCACCCCTAAGAACGTTGCTTACGCTATCAAGTGAGACGCCAATCGCACTAGCCGTCATTCCAGAACCAGCCTTGGAAGGATTGGCCAGTTGCGTCGGTCATCGCTCAGATATATCCATTCTTCAGCATGGATATTCACATAGCAATTACGCACCTGCGAATGAAAAGAAATCGGAGTATGGACGGCATCGTCCCAACAAAGAAATTTTAAATGAAATCAATCGGGGATACACTCGCCTGCAAGAACTATTCATCCAATCGGTTCAGCCAATTTTCGTACCACCCTGGAATAGGATAGACGACCATCTCATTCCTCTTGTTTCAGAATTAGGATTTTGTGCGGTTTCGGCATTTGGTTGCGAAAAGCCCGGCATCGAATTGCAACAAATCAACACGCACATTGATTTAATCGATTGGAGAGGTACCCGCGGCTTTGTCGGAGAGGATGTTGCACTGATCGCCCTAAGTAACCAATTATCAGAGCGTCGCCATAACAAAAATTGCTCAAAAAAGGCTATCGGCTTAATGACCCACCACCTTAATCACGACAAAGAGACTTGGCGCTTCCTAGAGCGCCTGTTAGAGGTCACTTTGCACAATTCGGCTTGCAAATGGATGCCCGTAGAAACTTTGTTGGAGCAGACCTGATGGACGGTTACCGGTATCCCATTTCTGAACTGCGAGGCGATTATATTCGTGCTGTGGCAGGCATGTTATTTTTCGGTATGTTTCTTTTTAGCGCAAGCTCAGTGCCGGTCATGTTCTTTATTATCGGCAGCATCTTTCTGCTTTTCCTCGGCTTCGCGGTTCAAACTTGGTCAAGACATTCAACCGTAATTCGGATCGAGCCGCATGGCCTCCGGTTTTATGGCCTGCGCCGCCGAGAAATTGCGTGGGACGACCTTTCAAGCGCTAAATTGCGCTTTTTCACGGTCAAGCGGGACAGAGACGCTGGCTGGATGGAGCTTACGTTATTTAAAGGAAAAAATAAGACAAAAATTGATTCCCGACTTGAAGGCTTCAATGATATTGCGGCGGCTGTTGCAAACAAAATTGAAGAGAAGGGCGTCACAATCGATGAAAACAGCGTCGAAAACTTCAATGCACTTGGCATCATCACCAAATCACCTGGACTGCCTGAAGCTGCAAAAAAATTCGACAAAGTGAAGCCTTGGCAAGACAACATCTGATTAAACTTCGTCGTTTTAGCTATTTTGCGATCCCTCACAAACTTTTGTTACGGTAACCCCATAAACAGTACGCCACGAAGCCTCGGTCAGGTCCAACAGCCGATTGTTTTTTACAACGGCCGCAACTTCAGCGTCCACCATGCCAACAGATTGGCTTATGCCAAAATGCACTGACCCCCTAATAATTAACCTCAAACATCCACAGGCTGCGGCGAGGCTGGTACCTCCATGCCTAATGCCTCTTTGTAGACTTCCAAAATAGCTTCCTGCTCCTGCCGGTCCGCAGATTCCATTTTCCGGAGTTTCACAACTTGCCGCATGATCTTGGGATCAAATCCACTTGCCTTCGCCTCGGCATAGACTTCGCGAATATCTACGGCAATTGTCACTCTTTCTTCTTCAAGGCGCTCAATTCGCTCAATAAACGAGCGAAGGCGATCACCCGCTACACCACCGACTTCCGACATTCCGTGTCTCCCGGCTGATTTCTGTAGAATTTTGGAGCGGCAATGTAACGCCCACCCAAAAGGGGCTCAAGCGTTGTTCGCGGATAAATAGGTGCATTTCAGAATTTAGTGGAATTTATTCTTTCAACGCTGATAATTTACGCAACACTGGGTATAGAAAGGCTAAAATTCGATGGAAATTGCCACCACTATGGTAATTTTAGACGCTCTCCCAAACCCAGTGCTCTTGCTTGATTCGCAAAAAACAATTGTCGCTGCAAATAGCGCCGCCAAAGAATTACTCGGGGCAGAAATTGCGGGAAGGTCGCTCGCAATCGCACTTCGGCATCCGGAAATACTCGATGCCGTAAATGCAGTAATCGCTGATGAACAAAAACGCCAAATCAGCATTTCGCTCCTGGCATCAGTCTGGCGCAGCTTTGACATCCAGATCGCATCTCTAACGGCGACGAACGAAAGTACAGCCGACGCCATATTAACTATGCATGACACGACCGCAACACGGAACGCTGACCAAATGCGTGCAGACTTTGTGGCCAACGTCAGTCATGAACTGCGTTCACCGCTGTCTTCTCTTATCGGTTTCATAGAAACCCTACGGGGCGCCGCAAGAGACGATGTGGATGCCCGTGACCGATTTCTGAGAATAATGGATAACGAATCGAAACGAATGGCACGGCTAATTGATGACCTCCTCTCATTATCAAAGGTTGAGGCCAGCGAACATATTTTGCCGGACGAAACCGTCGATATTTTTGAGTTGTTGGCAGAGGTTCACGACACCCTATCGGGGCGAGCGGCAGAGCGTCATATAGACGTAAATCTCCCGACATTAAACGGAAAGTATCCAGTCCTGGGAAATCGCGATGAATTGATGGAAGTCTTCCTTAATTTGATCGATAACGCGGTTAAATATTGTCCAGAGAACACAAGTATTAGTGTCGATATTGAAAGAATTTCTCGAATCCCCGACCGAGGTGGACCCGGAATTATGGTCTCAGTAGCGGACCAAGGTGATGGAATTTCAGCGGAGCATCTCCCGCGTCTCACAGAGAGATTTTATCGTGTGGACAAGGGCCGCTCTCGAACAATGGGTGGGACGGGGTTGGGATTGGCTATAGCAAAGCACATCGTCAATCGCCATCGAGGTCGATTGGCAATCGACAGCATCGTCGGAGAAGGTACCATTTTCCGCGTTTACTTACCCAGCGAAGAAAATACAGAAGCAACTCTGCCTTCGTAATAAAATCGTAACAAAACAGTCATAGAAAAGAAACTGCGTCTGAATATTTTCGCGGTGACCAACGTCCTGGTCATCGTTGCTCTAACCACAGACGAGAAAAATAAAATGAAAATGAAACGAACATTTTATAGCATTAGTGCCATGGCCGCATTTGTAATGGCGAACGCTGCCGAAGCACGCGACCAAATTAACATTGTTGGATCCTCAACGGTTTATCCTTTCGCCACGGTAGTCGCTGAACAATTCGGCAAAATTAGCGGTTTTAAGACGCCAAAGATCGAATCCACAGGTTCCGGGGGCGGCCTGAAACTATTCTGTTCTGGTATTGGCATCGAGCATCCCGATATCACAAACGCTTCGCGCCGGATAAAGAAGTCCGAGGTCACGAAATGTGCCAAGAATGGTATCAATGAAATAATCGAGATTAAAATCGGCTATGACGGAATAGTTTTCTCGAACTCCAAAAAAGCACCACAAATGAAAGTTACTTTAAAGCAACTGTATCTGGCGCTAGCTAAACAAGTTCCGGAAAACAATAAGGAAGGCGGTAAACTAATCGCCAATCCGAATAAGACCTGGAAAGACATCGATCCATCATTACCAAATACAAAGATCGAAGTCCTTGGTCCACCGCCGACTTCTGGCACGCGTGATGCCTTCAACGAGCTTGCCATTGAAGGCGGTTGCAAGACATTCCCGACGCTGAAAGCGATGAAGAAGAAAGACAAGAAAAAATATAAAGCCTTATGCCGAGGCATTCGCGAAGACGGTGCTTACATTGAAGCGGGAGAGAATGATAATCTCATAGTCCAAAAACTAGAAGCCAACCCCAATGCCTTTGGGGTTTTCGGATACAGCTTCCTAGATCAAAATTCTGATAAGATTCAAGGCAGTCCGATCAACGGCGTTGCACCTGAGTTCGAGAATATCGCAAAACAGAAATATCCGGTCTCTCGTCCACTCTATTTCTATGTGAAAAAGGCACATGTCGGCAAAATTCCAGGTATGAAAGAATACGTGGCTGAGTTCACAAGTGATAAAGCGTGGGGCAACGAGGGTTATCTATCCGACCGTGGCTTAATTCCAATGCCAGGTGACGAGCGCAAACGGTTCAAGAACGACGGCATGTCACTGAACAATCTGTCTATGTAAAAATAAAGTGAGCTGCTGGGGTCCGCCCCGGCTGCTCACCCCTCTTTTGGTAGAAAATCAAATTCATATCTGACGCACCCGCAAAATAATAAATGCAATCTTACACTATCTTCATCGTCCTTATCGCTCTGACTTTTTTCGGTTTCCGGATGGGGCGAAACCGCGCCGTTAAAGCCAGCGAAGGCCACCTCAGTAAACTTCATTCTCTGCCAATCTATCATGGCCTATACGTAGCAATCTGGTGCAGCATTCCATCGTTATTAATCATTTTTATTTGGATCATTTCAGAGCCATTAATCGTCACCACACTCGTGTTATCTGAACTACCGGTAGAATTTCAAAATCAATCTCAAGCGCAACTTAATCTGTTGATGAATGATGTTCGCAACATTGCGGCCGGAAACATCGGAATCAGCGAAGCAGACCCCGCCGTCATAATAGCAGCCGAAAGATACAGTGCTGTATCGCGGACAAGCGGAACTGCGCAATTCATATTAATTCTTAATCTCGCCATAGTCGGACTAACTTTGGGGATAAAGTATATTGCTCCCCATTTCCGGGCTCGAATTCTTGTTGAGCGTGTCGGAATGATCCTTCTAATCATCGCGTCGACTATTGCCATTCTAACAACCATTGGGATCGTTTTATCACTTATCTTCGAATCAATTCGGTTTTTTGAAAAAGTAACTCCCATCGAATTTTTTTTCGGTCTTGAATGGAGCCCACAAATCGCGTTGCGAGAGGATCAGGTCGCGTCCGATGGTTCATTTGGGGCCGTACCAATTTTCGCCGGTACAGCCCTCATCAGCTTTATCGCAATGATCGTTGCAGTGCCTATAGGGCTGATGTCCGCCGTATACTTAGCTGAATATGCACACTCAAAGTTTCGCGAGATTGCCAAACCGCTTTTGGAAATACTAGCGGGCATTCCAACCGTCGTTTATGGGTTTTTTGCCGCGCTTACGGTCGCTCCATTTTTGCGTGATAGCGGCGGTTTACTTGGGCTTTCTATCTCGTCAGAAAGTGCATTAGCAGCTGGTGTCGTGATGGGGATCATGATCATCCCTTTCATCTCTTCGCTTTCCGATGACGTAATTACCGCCGTGCCGCAAGCCATGCGCGATGGCTCTTATGGCTTGGGTGCAACAAGGTCCGAAACAATTTTACGGGTCATATTACCGGCCGCCCTTCCTGGTATCGTAGGCAGCGTGCTACTAGCCGTTTCCCGGGCCATAGGCGAAACGATGATCGTAGTAATGGCGGCAGGTCTCTCGGCAAATCTAACAGCCAACCCCTTTGAAGCCGTTACTACCGTAACCGTTCAAATTGTTACTTTACTCGTTGGCGACCAAGAATTTGATAGCGCAAAGACCTTAGCTGCCTTTGCACTTGGCCTCACTCTATTCGCGATCACACTGTGCCTCAATTTTATCGCGTTGCGGGTCGTGCAGAAATACAGAGAAAAATATGAATGATACGATAATGGACAGCGGTCTCCGCCCCTCACGCGAAACCGCAAATATTGTTCGCCGGGGTTTAAAAAAACGGTATGCGGCAGAACAACGCTTTAAATTATATGGTTTATTAGCTGTCTGTGCAGCTTTGGCTTTCCTAGTAATTATGCTCGGCAACATAATCTATAAAGGTCACACTGCCTTTATCCAAACTGAGGTAAAACTTGAAATATATTTTGACGAAGACGTAATTGATCCGACAGGGAAACGGGACGAACAAACCCTCCGCGGCGCAGACTACGGTCGTTTAATTAAGACGAGCTTACGAAAGCAATTCCCAAATGTTCAGAAAAGACGAGACAAACGGAAGCTTTATCGAATCGTAAGTGCAGGGTCGCCGTTTGAGCTTTATCGGATGGTTCAGAAAGATCCATCACTTATTGGCAAGACCCAAGCAATATGGATTTCCGCAGCAGCCAATATCGATATCCTTAACAAAGGCGGTATCGACACCACCCGTCCGGAGACTGAGCGTCGTGTAAACAACAAAGAAATCAGTTGGTATGAAAACTTGCGCGAGGCCGGTTTAATAAGGGCTGATTTCAACACACGCTTTTTTACGGCGGGCGACAGCAGGGATCCGGAACAGGCCGGTGTTTTGGGCGCTGTCATTGGCTCTCTTCTCACCCTTGCCATCACGCTTCTACTTTCCTTCCCGTTTGGCGTTATGACTGCGATATATCTCGAAGAGTTTGCTCCGCAAAATCGCTGGACCGACATCATCGAAGTAAACATCAATAATCTAGCGGCAGTGCCATCTATCGTATTTGGCCTGCTTGGTCTCGCGGTTTTTTTAAACTTCTTCGGTTTGCCGCGGTCCGCACCTCTGGTGGGCGGAATGGTTCTTGCTCTAATGACCTTACCAACAATCATCATTGCCTCTAGGGCTGCACTCAAATCGGTGCCACCGTCGATCCGAGAAGCTGCGCTCGGCGTGGGGGCCAGCCGCATGCAGGTTGTTACCGACCATGTTGCACCGCTAGCAATGCCCGGCATACTGACGGGTACCATCATTGGCATGGCGCGCGCGTTAGGCGAGAGTGCACCACTGCTGATGATCGGCATGGTGGCGTTTATCGTTGATGTCCCGCAAAGTCCGACCGATCCAGCAACCGTGTTGCCTGTGCAAGTCTACCTATGGGCGGACAGTCCGGAGCGAGCATTTGTCGAACGGACTTCAGCTGCAATCATCGTTCTCATTGGTTTTCTGGTTTGTATGAACCTAACTGCACAAATCTTGCGTCAAAAATTCGAGAAACATTGGTAATGTCAGCACATAAATACTCATCAGTTCAAAATTTTGATAATTCCGCGCCTGTCGTAGACCGTAATCTCAAACCTAAAATAACGGCGCGCAGCGTGGATGTTTTCTACAGTGGCAAACAGGCGCTATTCGGTGTTGATCTAGAGATCGGTTCCCAAGCTGTAACTTCCCTGATCGGGCCATCCGGTTGCGGTAAGTCGACGTTTCTGCGATGCATGAACCGCATGAACGACGTGATTGAGGGTTGCACCGTTACCGGTACAATTAAGTTGGACGGCAATGATATAAACAGCAGCGACGTCGATGTCGTGCAACTTCGCGCTTTGGTTGGCATGGTATTTCAGAAACCAAATCCGTTTCCAAAGTCGATCTACGACAATGTCGCTTATGGTCCGCGAATTCATGGTCTTGTATCCGGAAGTAGTGAAACAGATGAAATTGTCGAGAACAGTTTGCGACGCGCTGGCCTTTGGGGCGAAGTAAAGGAGCGACTGCAAGAACCTGGGACAGGTCTTTCTGGGGGCCAGCAACAACGTCTATGCATTGCACGCGCAATTGCTGTGAGCCCCGAAGTCATCTTGATGGATGAGCCATGTTCAGCGCTAGACCCCATCGCAACTGCAAGAATAGAAGAATTGATCGACGAATTACGTGAGAATTTTACGATCGTTATCGTTACCCACTCAATGCAACAAGCGGCTCGGGTCTCTCAAAGGACAGCGTTCTTCCATCTGGGTAATTTGGTAGAATTTGGTGATACAGAACTAATATTCACCAATCCGCGAGAGCAAAGAACACAAGACTACATTACTGGCCGATTTGGTTAACCAGGGGCACTTCTAAGATGAGCAATGAAAATAGCGACCACATCGTTTCATCCTTCGATACCGACCTCCTCAAACTCGATAACATGATCGCAGAGATGGGCGGCCTTGCAGAATTACAGCTGCATCAAAGTATCCAGGCTTTGTGTATGCGAGACGTCGCAGCAGCTGAACGGATCGTTCCAGCCGACAAGCGGATCGATGCTCTTGAGGAAGCCATCTACGAGTTTACCGTAAAAATTCTTGCCTTGCGCCAACCGATGGCCGACGACCTTCGTATCGTTATATCGGCAATCAAAATTTCTAGTATCATCGAACGGATTGGTGATTACGCGAAAAACATTTCAAAAAGAACCATCGGTCTCGACGAAAACCCTTTGATGGACGGAGCGCTGAATTCGCTGTCCCGGATGGGAGAGTTGGTTCAAGAGATGATCAAAAACACGCTGGATGCCTATATCGAGCGAGATGCCAACAAAGCCGATGACGTCCGAAAACGTGATCGCGAAGTCGATCTGCTGCATACCAGCTTATTCCGAGAGCTATTAACCTATATGATGGAGGACCCTCGCAACATCACGCCTTGTACGCACTTGCTCTTCGTTGCAAAAAACATTGAGCGGGTCGGAGACCACACCACGGGTATCGCTGAGCAAGTGCATTTTATGGTTCATGGCAAGATGCCCGCAGACGAACGCCCGAAAGAAGACAACTCAAGTTCGACAATTGTGACACTTGAAGATGGCAAGAATTTAAAAGAGGCCGAATGACCATGAAGCCTCTTATATTGATTGTGGAAGACGAGGCAGCCCAAGTCGAAGTTCTCCGTTATAACTTAGAGGATAAGGGGTTCCGGACATCCACGGCACCTTCTGGCGAAGATGCACTTATTTTGGTGGAAGAAGAAGAGCCAGACTTAGTTATCCTTGACTGGATGTTACCGGATATCTCCGGGATTGAAATTTGTCGCCGGCTGAAAGCACAACCAAGGACAAAATCCCTGCCTGTCATTATGTTGACAGCACGGGGGGAAGAGGCAGACCGCGTTCGCGGTCTTGAAAACGGGGCTGACGATTACGTGGTGAAGCCCTATTCACCAATCGAGATGATTGCGCGCGTCCAAGCGGTCTTGCGGCGCTCACATCCCGAATTAACAAAAGAAAAACTGCAATATTCTGACATCTGTATCGACCTAGTTAACCATCGTGTTCTGCGCGGAAATACAATCGTTAATCTTGGGCCAACCGAATTTCGGCTGCTACGGGTATTGATGGAACGCCCACATCAAGTTTTTTCTCGCGAACAACTTTTAGACCGGGCGTGGGGCCGAGATATTTACGTTGAGAGCAGAACTGTGGACGTCCATATTCGCCGACTTCGTAAAGCTCTCAATAGAAACAATTCGCCCAATATCATCCGCACCGTAAGAGGGTTCGGATACTCCATCGATGAAAATGGGTAATGTCCGATTCGGCTTATTCATAACTTTTGAGGTTAAGTTTTACTGGGTATTGAAAAATATTTTTTTGCTTTTTTACAGTTACTTACATGTACTAATTTTTTATTGTTACTTTTTTGATTTTTCAGCGACATGTTAGCGGCGCCTTTCAAACATTGATCCAAATATTATGGTGCCAAATTGTTTAAAGAAACGCTCACAAAAGATCTCTCCAAACTTCGTTATTTAGAAGCAGCGGCAGCCGGTAGTCAGCATTTTCTGGCTAAAACAGGATTTGCCCTGCTATTTCTTGTGATCGTGTTTTTGATAGCATCGGTATCAAATAATCATGATGCATATGGTCCCTTCGTTATAGCCGCTGGTGTATGCGGCGCCTATATGGCGATGAACATTGGCGCCAACGACGTCGCAAATAATATGGGACCTGCAGTTGGCTCGAAAGCGCTGACCCTCTCGGCTGCACTCGCCATTGCCGCTATTTTTGAGGCTGCTGGCGCACTCATCGCCGGAGGCGATGTCGTCAAAACCATATCTAAAAATATCATTTCAGTAGAATCCTTTGAAAATGAACTGACCTTTATTTGGGCAATGCTCTCGGCTCTACTCGCGGCCTCACTGTGGATACACATCGCAACCTATGTCCGCGCGCCTGTCTCAACGACCCATTCAATTGTCGGCGGTGTTATGGGCGCCGGTATTGGCGCCGCCGGGTTCGCCATTGTTAATTGGGGCACCATGAGCAAGATCGCGGCCAGTTGGGTTATCTCACCCGTCCTTGGTGGCATCATTGCGGCGCTTTTTCTCGCCTTCATAAAAACCTTCATCGTATATCAAGAGGATAAGATTGCGGGCGCCAAAAGGTGGGTGCCTGTGCTCGTCGCCATAATGGCGGGTGTCTTTGCTGCCTACTTAATGCTGAAGGGACTAAAACGGGTCTGGAAGCCAGAACCATGGATGATCACTGCCGCCGCTGTTGCAGTCAGTGCGATTACTTATCTCGTTCTCAAACCTTACATTGACCGGCGTGCGACCGGCATGGAAAACCGAAACAAATCAATACGCACACTCTTTACCGTCCCTTTGATATGTTCCACCGCCCTCCTCTCTTTCGCACACGGTTCCAACGACGTCGCAAATGCCGTTGGACCGCTTGCTGCCATTGTCTCTGCGGCCGCTTCTGGAGAGATTGCAACTAAGGTATCAATTCCTCTCTGGGTCATGGGTATCGGCGCCATCGGAATATCCATTGGCCTTGCCTTGTTTGGGCCTCGTCTGATTCGCATGGTCGGCGACCAAATTACAAAAATGAACCCAATGCGCGCCTATTGCGTGGCGCTTTCAGCCGCCATAACTGTCTTGATCGCCTCAGCGCTCGGCCTTCCCGTAAGCTCCACTCATATTGCTGTGGGTGCTGTCTTCGGCGTGGGATTTTTTCGAGAATGGCAAACGGCACGCAGAACGCACCTAAATCACGGACGTATACGCAAAGGCCTTAAGCCCTCGGAAAAGGTGGATCCAGAGGAACGCGCAAAACGCCGTCGTCTTGTCCGACGCCAACACGTTTTAACGATTGCGTCTGCCTGGGTTGTTACTGTGCCAGCCACAGCTGTGTTGGCGGGTGCTTTATTCTGGGGGTTGCGGGCACTTTTCTAATTATAATGTTGCCCGTATTTCATACTGTTAGAACTCTCATCGGGCCCATGTCGTGGCAAACCCATTACCAATAATCGACGCTCATCATCATCTCTGGGACCTAGATAAGGGGCGTTACCCCTGGTTGCAGGACGCATTAATCCCGACATTCCGCTACGGCAATTATCAGTCGATTTGCAAAAATTATCTGCCAAAAAATTTCCGGCATCATAATATTCGCCAAAACATCGTAGCCTCAGTCCATATGGAAGCGGAATACGAGAAATCCGACCCCATCGCCGAGACCATTTGGCTGCACCAGATAGCGGAAAAAGACGGTATCCCTAATGCCATTGTCGGACAGGCATGGTTTTGCCGCGATGATATCGACGCCATTCTTAAGGGTCATGCAGAATATCCATTGATACGCGGGGTTCGACAGAAACCCAACGCCGCTAAAGATCCGGCATCAATTGTGCCGGGAGCGCCAGGAACAATGAGCGACCCTCTGTTTCGCGAAGGCTATGCATTGCTGAAGAAATACGGTCTCCACTATGACTTACAGGTTCCATGGTGGCATCTTGAGGAAGCGGCCACACTGGCTCACGATTTTCCTGATACACCAATCATTCTCAACCATACAGGCCTGCCTTCTAATCGAAGTGAAGATGGCCTCTCTGGCTGGCGGGCGGGCATGCAGGCCCTGGCAGCTGAGCCGAATACCGCCGTTAAAATTTCAGGTATCGGTGTCCCTGGTAGGCCATGGACCGCCAAACTCAATGAAAATATCGTGCTAGACACGATCAAAATCTTCGGCGCAGACCGGTGTATGTTTGCAAGCAATTTCCCTGTCGACAGTCTGGTGGCTGACTACGACACAATTTTTGATGGCTTCAAACAGATTACGGTGCGTCTGGGAGAGGTGGCACAGCGAAAACTATTTCACGATAATGCCAAACGCTATTATCGCATTTGAGATTAACCTGATTATCGCACTCAAAGAATTTTATAAGCTACATCCGCCTACCGATTGAGTGGGACAATCCCGAAAGGGGCTGCCGAAATACTTGATGCCGTTCTCGGCCACACGCCACAAATTTTTAGAAAGCTATTTGACTTGAATTTTAAGTCTCTGGAACCCGTACCCATCAAACTGACCCGCTCTTGGTTAATCCACTGATCAACCTCGAGGATCAATCGTAACCAGGCGGCGCCTGAAAACCGCCAATCTCATCCGCAAGTAAACGGGCGAAATCGATAGTGCGTAAATCGTGCATCGCAGCACCGACAATCTGGACACCACACGGTAAACCGGAGCGCGTAAGGCCCGCAGGCGCCACAGTTGATGGCAACAACACGACCCCGGACATTCCCGCCCAAAAAAGTTGATCCACTGCGCTTTGCGGTTCGCCGTTGACCAAAATCATTCGGTTCCAGCGTTCTCCCTTCTGATCGTGGGGAAAGGCAGCCGAAGAGGCAGTTGGACAAAGTAGCACATCCCACTCTTGAAAGAAGTCGTGCCAAGCCCAGCGCATTTGCGTACGTTCTTCGTTGGATGCCATCCAGTCACGATGATACTGAACAGATGCCCGAAGATTTCGGGCTTCATAACTATCATCGACTTCCGCTAACGCGCTAACCTGCTTCTTATTCGCCTCAAACACAGAAGTTGAAAGCCGTGCCGTCGTCACCCCCCGCAAGAGCTGGATGTAAATATCATGAGACTTTGCAAGATCGATATCCGGCCTTGCCGTATCGTCAACCGTTGCTCCCGCCTTAGCACAAGCATCCGCCACCACCTGAATCCGGTCAGTATATTCGCTATCGACCGGACAGTTTTCATCACTTGTCATGACGGCAATTCTATATTCCGAAAGTTTAGACTTTACTGGTTTTGCCAGATTGAGCTGGTAGCCATCCGCCTCTAGCAGGTCTGGTCCCGACATCACTTCGAGCGCTGCCGCCAGGTCTTCTGCACTGCGTGCCAGCGGGCCGACGACTGAGATATCGGAATGCGACAAGACCCCTGGCATCGCTTGTCCACGCATTGGCACAAGACCCCAAGTTGGCTTGTGCCCATAAATCCCACAATAGTGCGCTGGGTTCCGTATCGACGCGCCAATATCGCTGCCGGCATCGAGTGCTGTCATACCTGCAGCCAACGCTGCAGCGGACCCACCAGAGGACCCGCCCGGCACCCGCGAGAGGTCCCAGGGGTTATTTGTGGTACCGTAAATTTCATTAAAAGTTTCCCAATCGCCAAGCAGGAGTGGCACATTGGTTTTGCCAAAAAGATTAGCGCCAGCCGCCAACAACCGATCAACAACCACAGAATTGGTCTTCGCTACGTTATCTTTGAGGTCAGGCACACCCCAAGTAGTCGGCGTTCCAATCCAGTCGTAACTCTCTTTGATTGTCATGGGGACACCATGCAACGGCCCCCAGCATTCGCCTCTCACCAAAGCTTCATCAGCGGCTCGCGCCCGTGCACGAGCATCATCGACCTTCCATACAATGATTGCATTGAGTTCGTCATTGTAGGTACCGCATCTCGCTAGAAAGTGCTCAAGCAGTTCAGTACAGCTGATCTCCTTCGAACGGATCATTATCGCGAGTTCGACTGCCTTGCGATAATGTAATGCGTCAGATTTTCCGCTCATTCCAAAAATTCCCTAATCAATCTGCTGACAAAGTAGCCTACCTTTAGCATTATGCTAAGAAAACCGAGTACTACCAAAATCCTCACTTCGACAATCTGGATCGATCGTGGTTAACTCCTGTTCCTAATCTGTCTACGGAGACGTCCCATGAAATTCGGCTGGCTTACCCTCGCCCTTTCCCCCTCACCTGATGAAGATGAGGTGCGCATCGACCAACAGATTGCTCAAGTCCAAGAAGCTGAGCAGCTTGGGTTTGAAGATGTATGGCTGACCGAGCATTACTTTACCGGCGAAAGCGTCTATAACGACGCGCTGACATTTGCATCCGCCCTTGCGATGAAGACGGAACGCATTCGTATCGGCTTTGCCGTTGTGCAAATGCCATTCCATCATCCTGTTCGCCTCGCCACACAATTGGCGCTGCTAGATAACCTTAGTCACGGACGGATCGACGTGGGTGTCGGAAAGGGAACTGTCTACAACGAATACGAATTCGTCGGGCACGGGCTACGCAGTCATGACAGCCGAAAGCGCATGGAAGAGGCGACCGAAATACTAAACCGTATATGGACGGAATCGCCTCTCACATTCAAGGGCGAGTACTACGACGTTCATGTACCTGCCCTGCGCCCGCGTCCCGTGCAACAGCCGGGACCCCCGCTCTGGCGCAGCGTAATTTCACCAAACTCGTTTACAGAATGCGGCAAACTTGGCGTTCCAATTCTTACAGCGCGTCTTCCAGTTGATAAAATAAAAGAGCGCTGGGCACTCTACGAGGCAGGTCTCAAGGAGGGCGGCCATGATCAAAAAACGAGAATTCGCCTGCTGGAGCAGAGCGCACTTTGGCGAAACGTCTATGTCGCGGAGACCGATGCCCAGGCGGAAGAGGAGCTCTCCGAGCTTCTTTTGCACACCCGAGAGCACATGATGCATGTCCGCGAGGAGTATAATCCATCGGACTTTGAGATCGATCCCGTTATGCTAAACAGTTGGACCGATCCAGCAGTGCCAAACTCAACTGCCATTCCCTTCGTTCTTGAGACTGGGTCATTATATGGATCCGTTAAAACAGTGAAGGAACAGGTTGCTGAGTTACGTGATGTCGGTGTTCGGCATTTACTATGCCAGACCGGATTCGGTGACATGAGCCATGAAAAAAACTTGGCGTCTATGCGCCGTTTTGGTGAGGAAATCATGCCGGCTTTCATCGAATTTAACGCCGCGGCCGAATAATATTTAGAAATGACCATCGAACGTATCGGCGTTACCTCAGAGTACGGACCACTGATGAGCCGTTGCATCATTCACAATGACACCGTGCTCCTATCCGGTATCGTGGCTGGTGACCTATCTCAAAGTACAGAAATGCAAACACGCGACGTTTTGCGCACAATTGATGGATTGCTTGCTGAAGCCCGCACCAACCGAGAAAATATCCTGACGGTACACATCTGGCTTGCGAATATGGAACATTTTCAGGACATGAATGCAGCCTGGAACGACTGGGTAGATCCCGCAGCGCCACCCGCCCGAACCTGCGTCAGTGGCGAGCTCTACCACCCCGACTGCAAAGTTGAAATTACCGCGACTGGTGTAATTAAAAATTAGATCTATGAAAATAGAGCGCTACGACATCATCAAAGGACCAGGACGCCCGTCAATCTGCCTCGGCATGGCGAGAGGTGACTGGTTTAGCACCTGCTGCACAGCTAATAATTTCTCACTCGATATTACGGGCCAAACGCGTGAAATATTTGATGTCTTCGACAGACATATGGCTGAGGCGGGGACCAAAATTTCCAAGGTACTGTTTGTTCAATTCTGGCTAAAGAATATGTCTGACTACCAAGCCGTTAACGCCGTCTGGGCCGACTGGATTGATCCTAAAAACCCACCCGCACGCTCCTGCGTGCGCGCCGATATGGCGCATCCTAACTCATTAATCGAAATCCGAATGTACGCAGCTCGATAATTTCGTTGGCCAGTCATTGCGACAAGCGAATAAACAGCAATATTACAAGAAACAACTCTCGTGGCAGGAGCATTTCCATGAACAAAATGACGGATTTCTATATCGACGGAAAATGGGTGGCACCTGCCACAACAAACGAACTCGATGTCATCAACCCAGCGGATGAAACCGCGTATGCAACAATCTCACTCGGTAGCAAAACAGATGTTGATGCGGCGGTAGCGGCTGCGAATAAAGCCTTCTTGGGTTGGGCTGACACGCCGGTCGAAGATCGGATATCGCTGATCGAAAAACTCGCCGAAATTTATCAATCGCGTATAGACGAGATGGCGAAAGCGATCTCAATGGAAATGGGCGCGCCAATGAAGCTTGCCACCAACGCGCAGGCGGCGGCTGGGCTTGGGCACATAAAAACATTTATCCGATCACTCAAAAACTTCTCGTTTGAGCATCCACTGCGTGAGGGAGCCGACAACCAACATATTATTTATGAGCCGATCGGAGTGTGCGGCCTGATCACGCCATGGAATTGGCCAATGAACCAGGTGACTTTAAAGGTGGTCCCCGCTCTCGGCGCAGGCTGCACCGTCGTCTTAAAGCCATCAGAGATCGCTCCAATGTCTTCTATGTTATTTGCCGAATTTATCGACGAAGCCGGCTTTCCATCCGGTGTTTTTAATTTGGTAAATGGAGACGGCCCAGACGTTGGTGAAGCAATGAGCAGCCATACTGGCATCGATATGATGAGCTTTACCGGGTCAACCCGCGCCGGTATTGCCGTCACTAAAGGGGCCGCAGATACAGTGAAACGTGTTGCACTGGAGCTTGGCGGCAAAGGCCCAAATATTGTCTTTGCCGACGCGGACATCCAACGAGCGGTTAAATCTGGTGCGCGCCACTGCTTCAACAATACGGGGCAGTCCTGCAACGCGCCAACGCGTATGCTTGTCGAGCGCTCGGCTTACGAAGAGGCCGTCGCTGTCGCGAAAGAGATCGCTGAAGGCACGGGCGTCGGAGACCCCGCCGAAGATGGCAATCACATCGGTCCGCTCGTCAGCCAAACACAATACGACAAGGTCCAAGGCCTAATCGAGAAAGGCATCGAAGAGGGTGCGGAATTGGTAGCAGGCGGGCCTGGCCGCCCGGAAGGGTTCAATCGAGGTTATTTCGTTCGTCCGACGGTCTTCGCCAACGTCAACAACGACATGACCATAGCGCGAGAAGAAATTTTTGGCCCAGTTCTTTCAATGATCCCCTTTGACAGCGAGGAGGAAGCCATAAATATCGCCAATGAAACTCCCTACGGCCTCGCCTCTTATGTGCAAAGTGGAGACCTTGATCGTGCCCACAAGGTCGCGCGTCGTCTGCGTGCTGGCATGGTGCACCTAAACGGCTCAGCACAGGTATCCGGCACCCCATTCGGTGGCTATAAACAATCTGGGAATGGCCGCGAAGGTGGGGAACACGGCCTACTAGAATTTCTAGAGCTGAAAGCTGTGTCTGGCTGGGCCCCGAGCGAATGAGGTTACTCAAAGAGGCCGCGGAGTTTCACTAAATCTTCATTGCTGGGTGATTTAAAGAGGCCATTTTTCCCGCGATCGACCCCAGCAGCCTTAAGATCGACCAACATCTCTGCCGTCTTGACTGTTGCGATCAGTCCATCCACTACCGGGGCGCCGTCAACTTCGGTTAGGCTTTGGTCGACGAGAAACATGTTGAGCGGATTGCCGGCAACCAGAAAGGCTCCCGCGCCGCGCTTAATCGCGGCGCGGGCTGCTATTATGAATTTTTCGAGATAGTCCGATGGGTCGTCATACATCCGTGGGAAGTCATCATAGGTCAGATCTAAGCTCTCCCCCGCAATCATTCGGGAACCAAGCCCATATCGCCGAGCCAAATCCTCGACCTGTAACTCAATCTGGCGGTTGTGCCCAATGACGGCAAAAGTTGGAGCAAGTTGACAAGCGAGATAAAGTGTACTTTCAGTTATGAAAACAACTGGGATACTGAGAAGCTCGCGCAACTCGTAGTACCCATGGTCGAAGGTATTAATAACACCAACGCCGTCATACCCCTCTGGTTCCGCCCGAAGCGCGCTTTCGATCACGCCAGCTACAACCTTATACTTTGCGGCATGATAACGGTCCTTACCGAATGGTGTCGCACCAATACCAAAAGTATCAATCTCTGTTCCAGGCCGCGCTATTACAGAAAGTCTTCGCTGGACAGCATTTTCGTAAAGCGTGCCATAAGGCGTACCACCATCCGCGGATAAACCGCTGCCGCTTTGCAACCAAATTTTCATATCGTCAGTCCAACCAAGGGCTTAATCTAAGAAAGGCTTCGAGCGAAGAGTATTGTAGAAGCCCCCTGTTGCGCTTGCCAGGGAACGGGATTATTAAAAATTCAAAGATGCTTCTGAAAGAACGCAACCGTCGGCTCGATCGCCGTCATCTCCGTTTGCATTGCCTTTTCAAAACGGAACATTTCGATCTCCCCACCCGCTTTCTTGTAATTTCGCACAAAGCGGTTTGGTTCGTTTAAGTCAGCGCCACTATCTAAGTCGCGATAGTCATGAACCGGGTCGGGCGAGCCTTGTATCCACAACGCCGGCGGTATCTCAACCACCTCACCATTCTCCAACGCCAACATCGGATTGCCGTCTGTCATATTTTCCTCCGTCACCCAATAGAGATCGTGACGCTCCGGAATATCACCAACCCACGCCGCTGGATTGCCAGTTAGCCGCTCACGGTGCGCATGGCGATAACGCGACAACGGATTGATTACCGGCCAGACCATTACAATCGCTTTCACTGTTGCATCAACGCCTTCCAAGGGGATCTCCAAATAACGCGGATCGGCCGGCCGCATCCCGGCCAGCATCGCAAGGTGACCCCCGCTTGATTGGCCGACGATACCAACCCGCGCTGGATCCAAGTTCAAATTAGCAGCATTCGCTTTCACCCAACGAACTGCATAGTTTATGTCCTGATTGGAAGTCGGATAGCCATCTGCTCCATGCCGAAAGTCGAGCGCACCTGCGGCGATGCCTGCGTTTGCCAGCGTTTTGTCACGCAAATCGCAATCGTCGATATGACCTTTGCACCAAGCGCCGCCATGAAGGTCGAGGACAATTGGGAACGGGCCGACCCCAGGTGGTGTACGGAGGCGCAAAATGAGCTCACGACTGTTGCCAGCCAGAATATCGATCTCTTGTGTCGTTGTAGTCAGACCTTCGTTCGGCATTTCTCTGTCCCCCTATTCCTCTATTCCTTTAACGCGCCGCCCACAGGAATGTTGTCATAGACACCAACACCCTGAATAATAAGAAATTTTGCAGGCCTATTATCCTTGCCGTGCACATAATGGGCGACCTTTGGCGCCACCTCACATCGGTCACCAACGTACAAGACATAATTATTCCTAGGCGCCCGTGTCTCTACCACCAAAGGTCCTTCGAGACAGACAAAAACATCAGTGATTTCATTGTGATAATGCCACGGAATACTGTCACCGGTCCCTAGAGTCAGCACGCTGACCCGCATATCAGCCCCTTCCATGACGGTCTCTCGCCCGGCAATCTTCGCTTGGTCGTAAGGCTTAACTTCCATCTTTTGCTCCAGACAATTGGGCAACTCACGCTATATTATGATATAAGTGACCGTGAATGATTAATTAGGAGGGAACGGTGAATAGTTCTATTTCAGAGTTGGCAGAGCAAACGGTTCCAGCGAAAGTACGCTACATCAACGCCGAATGGAAAGCTAAGCACGACAGTCCACGGATTGGTTCGCGCGAGAGCCGCCGTGCCAATACGTCCTTCCAAGATGTTTTAGTTCACGACGCACGACCGCGTCTTGAAGCGGGTGAGCTAACGCTCGATAAAAATGGCTTCACCTTAACGCAACACAATAGTGCGGTGGCAAATTTCCGAGACGACAATGAGCTAGAGCACGTATATCACAATGAAATGGAAGCGTTAATCCAGCGTGTAACCGGTGCCAGTCACGCCTTTGCCCGCAGCCATCTGATCCGAACGGAGAAGCCCATCGACTTCAATGATGGTTATGCCCGTTTTGTACATTGCGACTACAACATGAAGCGTCTTCAGGAAATGTCGGAAACGGTGCTTGAAACTCATGGTGTAGAACCAAAGAGAGATTGGGTCTACGTTTGGTACAATACCTGGCAACCTTTCGACCATCCGGTTGAAAATAATCCGCTCACCTTTATCGATTGGGAAAGCCTGCCACTCGATGATGTCATTGATTACTATTATACAGGCCGAAATAACGACAGTTTGGTAGCCGCCCCGGTCCACAGCGAAACCCATAAGTGGTGTTACTTTCCGAACATGACAACTAATGAAGTGATTGTGTTGAAACAAATGGATGGCCGCAAAGGTGACCACTCGATCTACTGTCCGCACACCTCCTTCGATTTTCTAGAACAGGCAAAAGATACACTACCGCGTCGCAGCGTCGAGACACGTTTGCTCGCAGTCTTCGAGGCCAACTAAATCAAAGAAAACGCGCGCGATGAGTGCCAAAAACCCAGACCTCGCCCCAGTCGCAGATGCGAGCGTCGTCTGCCAATCCGTTCCGGTGATTAATCTCGGTGGTGCAGAAGGCATGCAACGAACCGAAACGGCAACACGCATTGCCGGCGAAATTGGTGACGCCTGTCGCGATTGGGGGTTTTTCCAGGTCGTTAATCATGGTGTCGACCCAGACCACCTCTCAAAAGTGTGGGCCACTATCCACAATTTCTTTGCACTTCCCCGCGCAGTAAAACGCACGCTGAATCGGAGCAGCGAAAACCCCTGGGGCTTTTTCGACCGGGAACTAACAAAAAACCAAAGGGATAAGAAAGAAATTTTCGATATTGGTCCGGAAGTCGATCCAGGAACGCTTACGGGCAACCCCTTTTCTGGTGCAACCCCGTGGCCCGTAGGCCAGCCGGATTTTGAGGACGCCATGCGTGCTCATTTCAATATTTGCGAGCAACTGTCACAGACTATCGTGGAAGCTATCTGCCTCAGCCTTGGCTTACCACGGGGCCGCCTCACAAAGAGTTTTGAACCAACCCACACGAGCTTTCTTCGGCTGAATTATTATCCGGTCGAAGATCCACTTTCAGATATTCCAGAGGAAGCCAGGGCTGGTGCCGACTTGGGTATTCATCATCATAGTGATGCAGGTGCTGTCACCATTCTGATTCAAGACGACGTCGGTGGCCTTCAAGTCTTCAAAGACGGCTACTGGTACGACGTCGAACCAATTAAAGACGCCTTTGTGGTCAATATTGGCGACATGTTTCAGGTTTGGTCCAATGACCAATACCGTGCGGCACTCCACCGCGTCCAGGCTATGAGGCAGACGGACCGGTACTCCTTCCCATTTTTCTATAACCCAGACTACAGCGCAATTATCGAACCACTCGAATGCGCGGCCGAACCAAATCTGTATAACAGCATCGACTGGGGAGAATATCGCCGCCGCCGTGCTGAAGGCGACTACGCGGATGTCGGTAAGGAAGTTCAAATTGCGGACTACCGCATTGTAGCCGCTGAGTGAAGTCTCAACGCGCCTCATTCAGCAAGGAATAAGAGCTAGAGTGCGGGGTTTTCGGCAAAAAGCATGACCACTTAAAACTGCTAATTGTATTTAACTTCCAACGCTACTTCGGCAAATTTGTATCTCTTGAGTGCTCTCACTGAGATCATTTGCAACACCGCAGCCACTCGAAAACGCTTACAAAGCCGCGAAAAATGTTTCGATCTTATCGGGTAGCTCTCGGAAATCCTGAAAAGACTCTGCAAATACGAGTGAATTCACAGGTTCTAGACGAAACCCCTCAGTGTAAAGGAAAAACGGAAATTCAGCGGCAGCAGCAGCCTGCGCGTCGACTTCGCTATCTCCAACATAGATCACCGGAGGTGACGCAATTTGACGGGCCACCTCGCGCAATGGTTCCGGATGCGGTTTGCGTTGCGCCAGCGTATCGCCACAAACCACCGAGCCGAAGAGAGCTGCCCAATTGTGTGCCGCCAAAAGAGCGTCCGTTGGAGCTGTCGGCTTATTAGTACAAAGCCCAAGCCGAAATCCTTGCGATGCCAGATGTTGTAAAATCTCGTCAACATGTGGACACGGAATATTAGCGTCGCCCGGCATCGCGGCGTATCGATCAGAATACCGCTCGAATATATCATCAAAAGTTGCCACATTCAGCGCATCGCGAGCCGCGAGCATCTTCTCTACAAATACTTGTGCACCATTGCCAATGTAACCTCGGGCCTCGTTCGTATCCATCAGCACTAAACCCAATTCGGCTAGAACCATATTGCCGACATTGCGCAGAACCTCAGCACTGTCCACCAAAGTTCCGTCCAGATCAAAAATAACAGTGGCCATACCAAAGTGCTTTCACTCCACAAAATTTAAAACCAATATAATAATTCAATTATATGTATGAATTTTTGGACCCATTAATCTTTCAACCCATGACTGGAGAAATAAAATTATGATCGAAGTCATAAATATAGAAGATCTTGTTGGGCAGATAAAACCGATCGTCAACCGCGGGCCACACACCACGGAAGATGAGGTATTTGAAGCCTTTCGCTCTCTCGGCGTTGGAGATTTCAAAAACGCCAACCTCTATTTTGGCGGCTTTGACGGCAACGCCGGCTGGGAACGCCATCTGGCTGGTGACGAACTCGTTCATGTTATCGCTGGGGCGACAAATTTCGAAATCATTCTCGAGGAAGACATCGAAACGTTACAACTCTCGGCTGGCAATGTAGTTGTCGTGCCTAAGGGTTGTTGGCATCGCTTCCAATCCGCCAATGGCGTAACTCTGATGACCGCTACCCCCAAAGGGGAAGAGCCACACCTATTCGTCGACGACCCGCGTCAGGTATGACATACCCATTCAACAAAAGACGTCTTTGGCAACTCTATTAAATTAATCCATCCATGATATTATAGCCAACAGCACGGCCAATACCCTGCCGGAAGCCTTCGAGACGAAGGACTTGGCCAGGTGCGATGTTGCAAAGATTGACGTCCCGTCCGAAGGTATTGATCAATTCCGCATGCTGAGTTGGGAAGCGGTAAGGATCGGCCTCAATAACAATACGATCGAACCAATTTTGTGCCCGGAGGTCCTGAAGGCCCGTGGCTGAACTATCGGCAAGCATATCGATCTCGCTCTGCTCGACGATCACATGTTCGATGCCACATTCTGCGACCGAATGGATGACAGCGCCAAGCTCATCGAGTTTCATCGGCTCCGTCGGCGCTTTACGGCCAAATTCATAGACAATATCGAAACCTGCCTTCTGAAACCGTTCGATCAGCCTTTTCCGCTCATCATTTTCAAGGGTGACGTAATTCTCAGAGACTTCAAAACCCATGAGCTCTTCGCGTTTCAATAGGGCTTCAAGGCCGTCCAACTCGTTTTTTGCATAGGCATATTCGAACAACATCCCACCCGCAAAAGGATGGCAGTCATAATCGCGATATAGCTTCGCCGATTTACGGACGGCCTCTTCAGGCAGTAACAAGCCGTTTAATGCGTATATCTTAGCATGGTCGATGTAGTCGGCTGCGCATTCAAGCAGGCTTTCAATGCCTCCTATCCCACCAGTCCAGCCCATCTCATCCGGCCCGAAGTCGATCATCGTCGTCAGGCCCCGTTTCCGTGGCTTTACCCCACGCGGTGGCAGTTCAAACACCATAATAACCCGCTATTCTTCCCGGCCAGCAACCATGCGGAGCGGCGTGTAGACGATCACTGTCTCACCGTGCTGGTTTTTCACTTCATTCCGCGTTCGAACCAACCCCCGATTACCCTTCGAAGTTTGACGAACTTCGAGCACTTCGACCTCAACATGCAAGGTGTCGTTCACAAAAGTCGGACCCTTTACATCAAGTTCCATATTGAGGAAGGCGAGCCCCGTGTGTTGCATCGTCGACTGCACCAACAATCCCTCTGCAATGGCGTAGGTCAGCGCACCCGGTATTGCGCGCCCATTGACGGCCGATTTTTCCTCTATATAGACGAGATTATTGAACATAACCTCGGTCATACCGGTGGTATTAATGAAATTTACCAAATCCGCCTCTGTCACCGTGCGTCCAATTGTTTGGAACCGATCGCCGACTTCGTAATCCTGCCAACAAAACCCGAGGCCAATGGTACGTAAATCAGAATTCGTCGCCATCTAAATTGTTCCTTTAACATGCGTTTATTTCGCAAGGAATGTATTTGGCAAACCTCAAACGCAAAGCCCAAAGAAAAACGTTTACCCAAGATTATCAAATACACCGAACCACAATCGCATATACGGCCAACCGCAAAAAATTTGGTTTATTCGAAATCAAACAAATTCGCGATATCAAATTAGCTTCATGGGGCCTTTTTTACGGACTCGGCGCCGAGCCGCAAAAAAGGCTAAAACGTGTGTATTTTCACGCTTCCTATTCTCACCAGTGGAGAATGGATCGCGTGAGTAAAATTTCTTAATACGACCGGGGCAGTTCCAAAACCCGCTCAGAAATATAATTCAGGATCATCTGGGGACTGACAGGTGCAATGCGCGAAATCATTACTTCGCGGAGCAATCGCTCAACGTGGAACTCTTTAGCATAGCCCATGCCACCGTGGGTCATGATCGCCTGGGTGCATGCCTTAAAGCCGGCCTCAGCGCCAAGGTATTTAGCTGAGTTAGCTTCCGCACCGCACTCCTCACCCGCATCATAAAGCTTTGCCGCATGCATCGCCATCAACTGCGCAGCTTCCAACTCCATCCAGCATTCAGCCAAGGGGTGTTGGATACTTTGATTTTGGCCAATTGGACGATTAAAGACAACCCGGTCACGCGCATAATTTGATGCCCGTTCTAAGGCTTGCTGACCAATACCAATGGCTTCGCATCCAACCAGGATCCGTTCTGGATTGAGACTGTGCAGCAGATAGCGGAAGCCCTTACCTTCCTCACCGATCAAGTCTTCTTCCGAAATAGGCAGCCCGTCGATAAAGATTTCGTTGGAGTCGACAGCCTTGCGACCCATCTTTGGGATACGGCGGACATCGCAATACTTACGGTCAAGATCAGTGAAAAAAAGACTGAGGCCATCGACCGGCTTCTTGCAATCTTCCTGAGGTGTTGTGCGAGCAATCAGCAAAATCTTATCGGCAACCTGGGCGGTCGAGGTCCAAATCTTGCGCCCGTTGACAACCCATCCCTTATTGGTGCGTTCAGCACGGGTCTGCAGATTAGCAGTGTTGAGGCCCGAATTAGGCTCTGTAACACCAAAGCACGACTTATACTCGCCAGCGACAAGGCCTGGGATCCACCGTTGCTTCTGTTCATCTGTGCCAAAAACGGTAATGGCATGAGGACCGAAGATGTTCATGTGGATTGAGGAGGCTGCACTCATTGCGCCGCGCGTTTTTGCCACCGTGTGCATCATAATTGTAGCCTCGGTAACACCTAGACCAGCACCGCCGTATTCTTCTGGCATCGCAATGCCGAGCCAGCCGCCGGCCGCCATCGCGCGGTAAAATTCTTCCGGAAATTCCCCGCTTTCATCATGCTCCAACCAGTAATCGTCCTCAAATTCGAGGCAGACGCGCTCCACAGTCTCGCGGATCGATTCCTGGTCTTCGGTCAGTTGCATAGCCATCTCACTCTCCACATTTTTTTCGGCCCACGCACAGGCATACCTTGGTCGGGCGCGGCACAAATCTATTTTAGCTTCGGTCGCCGGAATTTTATCCGGTTTAAACATGTTTGGTGATTAGATATGCAGAAGCCACTCGAAGGAATCAAGGTCGTAGAATTGGGTATCGTTCTTGCTGCCCCATATTGCGGACTTTTGCTAAGTGATCTTGGCGCCGACGTTATCAAGGTAGAGTCGCCAGAAGGTGATGAAACCCGACGTTACCTGCCATTTATCGGAGGCAGTGATTTTTCCGCCTTCACCGCGGCAATCAATCGTTCCAAACGGAGTATTTCCCTAGATCTAAAGAACCCAGAGGCAGTAAATGCATACCTCAAAATCTGCGAGGGCGCCGATGTGGTGCTTGAGAATTTCCGCCCCGGCGTATCGGATCGACTAGGGGTCGGCCCCAAAGCGGTTAAAGCGATGAACCCGGACGTCATTTATTGTGCAATTTCAGGTTTCGGGCACAAGGGTCCCCGCGCCAACGATCCAGCAATGGACTTTTTTATCCAGGCATTCTCTGGCCAAATGAGTATGATAGGGCACGAGGATGGACCCGCCGCCCGGATCGGCGGGCCTATGATGGACATTACCGCATCCTTGCATGGTGCGCTTGGCATTGTCTCTGCGCTTTTTAAACACAATCGGACAGGTAAAGGGTCGTTAGTGCAGACCTCACTTCTCGAAGGTCAAATTGCGAGCCTCAGTTACATGTGGCCTGCGATGCAAGCGACCGGCAATCCACCCGGAAAAATGGGCCGTGGCCATCCTAATTTCTGCCCCTATCAAACTTTTGAGGCAAAGGACGCCGATGTCGCCATCGCCTGCCTCAATGACAGAATGTTTCGCAACCTAGCCAACACGATGGGCCATGCGGAGCTGGCAGACGACCCCAACTTCGCCACCAATGCCAAGCGCGTTGAAAACCGACCGGAAACCGAAGCCATTGTGGAGGAATATGTCTCAAGCCGGACCGCTCAAGAAGTCTCCGACGCATTGCGTGCCAATGGTGTACCGGCTACGCCTGTAAATACCTTGGATAAAGTCAAAGCTGATCCGCAGGTCGAAGCACTTGGCGGTATGCTGACTGTTGATCAACCAGGTGTTGGCGAGATCGAACTGGCCCATCAGGCTCTCTGGTTTGACGGCAAACGGGCCGAAGCGAAGGGGCCAGCGCCCAGACTGGGAGAACATGGCCGCGAAATACTCCAAGAAGCTGGTCTCGATAGCACCACGATTGACGCATTGAAATCCTCTGGCGCGTTGATCGAAAACTAACCAATTTCAGACGATAAGTATAGATTATGCCACGACAGATGTGACACAGTTTTGTCGCCATTCGTGTCATGGATCGAATTGGCTTCTATTTCTGTAACTAATAGACGTCAAAATCGATACAACATGATGTTTTAGATATCCATCTTTGGGTTCAGATATTGGGTTGTTTCGAGAGTTTTATCCTAAACGTTGAGACTACAGGCAGCTCGCCATGGACGGACGGCCCCGCACCAACTAAATTCCCTGCTGCAAAATTGAAGGGAATGCGGATATGAAAGCGGTCGTCCTTTATGAACATGGCGAGCAGGAACAGCTCATTTACGAGGCAAATTATCGCGACCCGGAGATCGGTCCAGGTGATATTTTAGTTCGGGTGAAAGCCACGTCTCTGAATTACCACGACGTCTTCACACGCCGCGGCATGCCAGGGATCACGCTTAACCTGCCGGTGATACCGGGCTTGGATGTCGCGGGTGAAGTCGCGGAGATTGGTCCAGATGTCGAAGGATGGAAAAAGGGAGACCGCGTCCTTGTCGACCCAATCAACCGGGTTGAAGGCGGACTTCAGGGGGAAACTTGCGACGGTGGAATGGCAGAGCTCTGTCGTGTGCGCGCCCATCAGCTTATACCAATTCCAGATGGTGTATCCTTTGCTCAGGCAGCTGCGCTGCCCGTCGCCTATGGCACAGCTCACCGAATGATGTTCGAAAACGGCAATGTGAAAGCTGGCGAGAAAATGCTGGTCCTTGGTGCATCCGGCGGTGTTGGTACTTGCTGCGTTTTACTTGGAAAAAAAATGGGGATGGAGGTCATCTCGTGCGCGGGCTCGCAAGATAAACTCGATCGTCTCAAAGAAATGGGCTCCGACCACGTTCTTAACTACAACGAAGTTGATTTCCGCAAGGAGGTCAATGGTATGTATGGCAAGCCGCATCGACGGACTTACGATGGAGGCGTGGATGTCGTCGTCAATTTTACTGGCGGCGATACTTGGGTGAATTCTTTTAAATGCATGAAACGTGGCGGAAGGCTGCTGACGTGTGGTGCCACAGCTGGCTTTGATCCAAAAACCGATATCCGTTACATCTGGACCTTTGAGTTAAAGATCTGCGGCTCAAATAGCTGGACTAAAGAAGATCTAACCAAATTGATGGGCTATATCCAGGATGGCTCGATGGAACCCACCATCGAGACGATCCTTCCGTTAGAGCAGGGCGCAGAAGGCATACGCATGATTGAAGACCGTGAAGTTTTCGGCAAAATTATCATTGAGCCTTAGGAGAAATCATGAACCAACACAAGGCGACGCTTGCCGAGTTAAACGAACGCATCAAGATGGGGCCCTATCATCAGTGGCTGGGTGTCGAAGTGACAGATTTGACGGACGAGGAGGTCACCTTCCACATTCCCTTTCGTGAGGAGATGATGGTTCATCCGGAGCGCCATTATACGCATGGCGGTATCCTCGCCACGATTATCGACATGGCCGCAGACTACGCCATTATGGCTTGGGCCGGTATGGCGGTCCCCACGATTGATATACGTGTCGACTACCACCGCGCTGCCATCAAGTGCGACATGATCGCCAAGGCCCGCATTGTTAAACTTGGCCGTGTCTATTCCACAGCAGAAGCGGAAGTGTATGACCCAGATGGCAAAATGTTGGCGAGCGGTCGGGGCACATTCCTAACGAACGTGATCAAAGACTGAAAATTCAATTCCTCTGCGGCCGCCAGCCTGGTGTGAAAAGGCAAAGCGCTTGGCCGATACCAATTAATACAAGACCAAGCGCCACAATCCAAAACAGGGTGGTGATGTTCCAGCCAGCTGCCACCGCAAGGCTTCCAAAACCAATGACGACAAAGAACCGAACACCTGAAGCCAAGACAGGCAACAGGACGCGCCCAGTACCCTGACTGGCGAAATAAAGTGCCTGACCGGCGCCAAACAACGCGTAGAAGGGACCGGCGATAGATAGATACGACGCACCGTAGCCATAGGGAATGGCCTCGTCCGTAAACATGTCAAGCCAAAGACCCGGTACAATGGCAACTGCCGTTCCTATCGCACCGGTGACAACGAATGTTGTTGCCGCGCCAACCCATGCAACTCGTCGCGCGCGGGCGTACTGCTGAGCGCCAAAATTCGCACCGACAGCGGCCGTCAACGCCGCCCCGATACCGAAGGACAAGGGAACCAACATCAATTCCAACCGGGCACCGAGCCCGTAACCCGCGAGCGCCTCAGTCCCATAAGCTCCGATGAAACCTGTCACCACAATAACCGTTGCGGCCATGAAGAAACTGTTGAAGAGCCCAATCCCACCGACCTTCAAAATGTCCAGGAAAATGGCTCCTTCAATTTTTTGCGGCATCAGACGGACACGAGCACGCCCAGAGGCCAAGTAGTACGCCATATAAAGCGCAGCGCTTCCCTGGCAGATAATCATTGCGATCGCGGGGCCAGTCACACCGAAATCAGGGAAGAAGCCCCACCCCAATGTCAAGGCACCAGAAAGGGCGACCTGAACAACGCTGCCGATTGTAATAGCGCGCGACGGCGTCAACGTATCCCCCATGCCGCGAAGAGCAGCTGAAAATACATACAGCATCCAGATTGCAATCGCCGCCCCAAATGCAATTTGGGCATAGGCGACCGCTCCCTCCAAGGCTATCCCCTTACCCCCAAGCAAAGCGAAAATAGGCGACGAAAAAAGGCCAAAAACAAACGCAAAAACGATCGACATTGCAATTCCAATTAGAACAGCGTGCCAAAGAACTTTCGCGGCCATATCGTTATTACCCTTACCCAGAGCCCGCGCCATCGACGATGTCACGCCGCCACCAATGGAACCACCGGCCATCATTTGCATTAAGGTTTGAAAAGGAAAAACCAAAGCTAAACTCGCCAGAGCGACAGTGCCCAATCGGCCAACATACCAAGCGTCCGCGAATGTGACCGCCGTCAGCACGGTAATTGCAACCACATTGGGCCCCGCTAACCGCCAAAGCATTTCCGGAACAGGCGCTCGCAACATAAGATCTAATTGGGTGAATTTTCCCGCACGAGTTAAGTTCATTTTTTATACTTAATTTCTTTCATTCAAAAAGTAAACTTATTATAATGTATTATGAGCATTCGAAGCTACACGCGCCAAAACTGTCCCGTCGCACATACACTTTCCGTGGTTGGCGACCAATGGACGCTGTTAATAATTCGTGATGTTTTGAGCGGACCAAAGCGGTTCGATGAGCTACAGAGGGAGCTCGGCATATCCCGCAACCTATTGGCCAAGCGCCTTAAACGCATGGTTGAGGGCGACTTGCTAGCAAGACGCTCAATCCCCAATTCACGACGTTTTGTCTACTGCTTAACGCCCAAAGCATTAGAACTTCGACCCACCATACTCGCACTCGCCGAATGGGGCCAAAAGTGGCGCGAACCGGCAGGTGGCGCCGATGTCGAAATCACAGAGAAAGAAACCGGCGAAACAGTTGGTCTCCGTTATTGCCGTCTTTCAGACGGACGGGAAGTGAAGTCTGATAAGATCAGCGTGCGCCGCACTATGGGCGTAAAAGGCATTTAACACTATCGCAGTGCTATCTATTTTCATCGCATTAGACCAACATCGCAGATTGGGGAATACTGCGCGCCCCACGACCTCAACCGGAGACCAGAGATGCCCTCGACCGCACACGAATCCATCATGTTCAAGGATCTACTCGGCAGCGACGAAATGCGTGCCATATTTTCTGATGGTGGCACGATCAGCGCATACTTAGAAGTCGAACGAGCCCTGGCCAAGGTGCAAGCCGACCTCGGCATTATTCCGCAAGAGGCCGCTGATGCCATTATCGAACACGCCCATCTCCCGAATATAGACCTAAAGAGATATGAGAAACGAACCCAAGTTGTTGGTGCACCAATACTTCCCGTCGTCGAGGAAATTGTCGCCGCGGTTCCGGAAGGACTTGGCGAATGGGCACATTACGGCACGACGACGCAGGACATCATGGACACGGCCCTGGTGCTCCAAGTGCGTCAGGCATTTGAGGTAATCGAGCGAGATTTGGCAAAAATATCACGCACTTTACAAGATCTCGCACGAAATTATCGAGACACCCCGATCGCCGGGCGTAGCCACCGCCAGCACGCCCTGCCCGTCACATTCGGCTTCAAGGTTGCCATCTGGCTTTCCGGCATCGAACGACATCGTACCCGGTTGGCCGAGATCAAACCCCGCGTCCTTGTCGGACAATTCGGCGGTGCGGCTGGCACGCTTGCATCTCTGACCGAACATGGGTTCGCCATCCAAGACAGTTTGATGAAAGAACTCGGCCTTCGCACGCCTGAGGCAACTTGGCACACAATGCGTGACACCTTGACGGAAGCGGTCACATTTCTCGGGCTGGTTACGGGAACTCTGGCGAAAATCGGTTGCGATATCGCGCTTATGATGCAGACCGAGATTGGGGAGGTTTACGAGCCCTTCCTCCCAGGACGCGGCTCCAGCAGCACCATGCCGCAAAAACGAAACCCAGTCGGCACGGAGATGATGATCGTAGCAGCCGAGACCGTTCGAGCGGATGTACAAATGATGCTGGGGGGTATGGTCCAAGACCACGAGCGGGCCAGCGGACCGTATAAATTCGAACTGATCGCCCTACCTAGAGCCTTTATTGCCACATCAGCCGCACTGATGCATGCAGTCAACATCCTGCCAGGCCTGGAAGTAGAGGAAGACAGGATGCTCAAGAACCTCGACGCGACCCATGGGTTGATCGTCTCGGAAGCCGTTATGATGGGCCTCGCATCTACCCTCGGGCGGCAAACCGCCCACGATATCGTCTACGAAGCCTGTCGGGAGGCGATTGAACGCGACACCAGCTTGTTAGATGTCTTACGAGGTATGCCAGAGATTACCAAACATACGAACGACCAGGAACTCGCGGCGATGTGCGACCCCAGCAACTACATAGGCCTAGCAGGCCAAATGGTGGACCGAGTCCTCACTAGGTGCACCAATTAGGTGCTGCGATGTCGTAAATCACACCACCCCCTGCATATGCGTCTTAGGACATGCCCGCCATGTAAATTTAAGTTTGGCCATCCATAAATGCCGGCTCTGACTCTCTGGCAGGTATGGAGACTTTTAAGCCCAAGGACTATTCAGAAACTGCCGCACTACCCGACATTATATCACGCACAAATTCACCAATGCGGGTATTCGCTTCGCGAGCTTCATGGAGGTATGGGAAGTAACGGTGCCAAACATGAATCATCTCGTCCCACACCTCAAGTGTTGAGGACACGCCGGCTGCCTTCGCTCGTTCGTCTAGGACCACGGCATCATCCAGTAAAGCCTCAATACTGCCAACTTGTATCAAAAGGGGTGGCAAACCTGTGAGGTCTCCATGGAGTGGTGAAGCTAACGGCTGCGCTGGATCTTCTGTACCTAAATATTGTTGAGCAAAAAAATCGAGTGACGCCTTGCTAACAGTTGGATCAACTAAAGCGTTTTTCCTTAGGCTTTCAGCGTTACCTGTCAAATCCGTCCATGGGCTAATACAAACGCCGGCCGCCGGAACCGGTACATTGGCGTCTATCGCCGCCAGCATCATCGACAGCAAAAGCCCACCCCCGGCCGAGTCGCCAACAACGACAATGTCTTTTGGTTCGTATCCGTGCGTTACTAGTGAGGCATATACTGCAGTCGCGTCCTCGACAGCGGCTGGAAACGGGTTTTCAGGTGCGAGACGATAATCAACAAGCAGTGCCTGTAATGCAGTCTCCTCGGATAATTTTGCAACGAAGTGACGGTGCGATGACGGCGAACCTAAGACATAGCCACCGCCGTGAAGGTAAAGCAAAAGCCCGCCTTCGCGGGCGTTCGGAGCACCAATCCACTCGACGGGAACATCTGCGACACGCGCCGCCGCAACCTGGATACCGTCAGGCACTGGATGCAATTCGTTCCACCCGTCCATACTCGCCCGTCGTTCAGGCACCGTCATCTCGTTCCGCGGCGGTTGCGCCGCGATCATCTCACGAACGGCCTTGATATCGTCGCTTGGCATCTCGCATACCCCCGTCACATTTTAGAAACCTTCCAAGTACACTTAACAAAGATTGTAGACCATTGCACCAACGACAGTAGATTAGCACCTAGATATTATAGCAGCCTGGACATGCCAAAATGGCCTAATTATTTACGCCATCGAGCGATCAGTAGCCCACGCGCATTAATTATTGAAACGAAATAGTTACAAAGCTTTTGCAACTGTAGTTGTAAACAGTGATTACCCACAGCCTTCACGCGCACATTAAGACACTGCCATAAAGCTGCACGTTGAGAATTAGGAACGAGTATCCACAGGAATGAGTAAATCCTGCATGCGTCGCTGTATGGGGACCACCTCATATTTAGGCATCATATAAACCCAGTCCGACGTTCGTTCTGTTATATCACGGACTTCTTTTTGCGCTTCGAGTGAAGATGCTTCCAATTTGATTCGTAGCCAGTCGATGCCTTTCCTGTTAACTGTTTCGACAAACGCCCGTATCCCGTCGAATGTTTCAACTTCGGCCACAATCGACCCATCCCAGTCGATGGTCTGATCCGCAGCATAACGCGCATCGTTCATTTCTAATCGTTCGAGGATCGCACCTAAAAATTCTAAATCGCTAGGATACTTTACTTTCATACCAACGGGCATGTCGGACAGGACAAATTTCGGCGCCCCAATTTTCAGTTTTGAAATCTGAATAATCTCATTGTCTTTATGACGAACGGTGACACTCCTAACGCGCTTTGGAGCTATATTAACGATTTCCCTTGCGAGCCAGTCTTTTGGAAGGCCGCCAGCTTCGGGATTACCGCGCGCTAGCCAGCTTTCATTTCCCTGCGGCAGTCTGAAATAAACACCGCCAACAGTCAGCCCAGGTAAAAATAATTTCTCTCGTCCAACGACAACATCAGCAACGATCTGATTTCCAATTTTTAGGGTCACGCGTTTCGAACTAGAGCCCGGCAAAGTCGGATCACCCAATCGAAGACGCGCCAACTTTTCTTTTCGTTCTGTTTTCGGCTCAAAGTATTTCAGCTCAGCAATACCAACGATCGCTTTAAAGACTTCTTTAGGGTCGGCCGGGTGATCCCTACTCTCGACGACGCGCCAAGACTTATCCCTTCGCCGAACCGTGATATTCCCTTTTGAGCTGATGATATTAAGCTCTGTAACCTTGTTTACTTGATCAATGAGGCCCGGAAAGACCGGTTGCCCAATCTTTTTGAACCGTGGATCTTCGACGCTACGTGAGACGATATACATCGCAGACCCAACGCTCACAATTACGAGCAAAATCAAAATATTAAATGTCCGTGCACGCATCAGATCACCGTTCTCCGCCAATAACGCCCAACGCCGATCATCAACAAACTCAAGATCGCTAACGCGATCGGAACCGCGCCAATATTGAAAAACTTCAAGGTTGCATCTAGACGCTCAATATCTTCGCGCAGCGCATGCTGTACCTGACGTAACTCCTGGCGCATCGTAACAACATCTCGACGCAGTTGGTCAATCTGTGACCGTTCGGTGGAACTCAGCACGTCGGCACCGACCGATGCGCCTTCACGAGCGACCAAGGCATCTATCTCAATTTGCGTTTTATTAATGCGATCGATAAGGGCACGTTCTTTTGAACGATACCGCCGCTCAGCATCCCGTCGAATATTGTCCACATAAACGAATGGCCGGCTAGACTCCCGCCTAGCTCTTAGCCCGACCAAATCCTCTCCACCAGCTAGCGTATCAAGCGCATTTACAACGAAGTCAGCATTATTTGCGAAGGGTGTTGGAACTTGCTGGTCCCCCTCGATCCGAATGTCGGCCCAGAATTTTTCGTGTAGCATATCAACATCCGCGACAACGATGACATCAATCGGCTTTGCAGAACGTGCTAAATGATCCTCCTTAAAAGCCTGCGAAGCGTTAGTTGGTGGGCCGTCTGCAAACGAACTCTTCACATCGCCGGTGAGCCGAACCGCAATCATGTGTGATTCATTTTCCGGTCTAAAATCTCGAAACATTCCAATCGCATCTGGATCCGGCTTTGCCACCTGAGCCACGTCGATACGCATCGTATTGTTGCCTGTAGTCATCAATGGCGTGACTTCTGTCTTCGGCAGGCGCGTGGGTTCGAGAATGCCGGGTGTTGCCAAATTGATGCGGCTCATCTCTGCAGTCACGATGTCTCGTCGGTTAAAGTGTTTAGGTTGTAGCGATAGCCAAACGACGTAGTCGAGTACCTGCAGTCGGCCGTCGACCGGCATATTAATCCGACGCGCTGCATCAACATCGGCCGCAATCTTATCCGGAGCCATGACGACGCCCCAGTTAGCAAGTAGTAAGTTGATGTTGTCACGACCAAGCTCACGCCCACTGCGCGCCGTAATGCTTTGTGCTTCAACGTAAGGATCGACAAAGATCAGCGCCCGGCCACCGCGGAGGACAAATTGTTCGATGGCATACAAGGTCTCCTTGGTCAGGCGAGTTGGCTGCACCAACATCAACAAGTCGACATCGGGCGGAATGACCCGAATTTCTGCATTGAGCGCATGAATATTGAAGAGCGGGTCTAACTGACCCATGACGGGCCAGCGCGGCGTCGTCCCATAAGGTGGCGCATGACGGCCATGGACTGGTAAGGTGCTGATTACCCCAACAACTTTCTTAACAGGATTGACCAACGTGTAAACCACTTTGGTCAGGTCAAACTCTAGAAAACTCTCCCGTTCCAGCGCAAAAAAAGGAATGACTGCCTGGTCATCCGTACTGTTAATCCCTGCAAGGCCAAAATAGCCGGGATCCCCTGCTTCGGACGTGGCAACACCGCGCAACCCATAGGCCAGGGCCCTATCTTCATCTTTTGAGTAGGGCGTCGGGTGGTGCAGCTCGAGACGGATTTTGCCATTCGAAAGGGATACATACTGTTTCAGCAACCCGTGAACCCGATCAAAGTGGGTCGCTAAATCGGGATTTACCTCACCAACCTCCTTGGAAAAAAAGAGGCGCAGAAGAATGGGTTCATCGATAGAGGCAATTACCGTTTTCGTGCTGCCGGAAATCGTAAAGAGCGAACGTTCAGTTAGGTCGACGCGGACACCATTGAGTGCCTCATTTGAAAAAATGTTTGCCGAGATGAATACAATAGCCGCCAAAACCAAACCGCAATAGGCGCGAAGTTTGTTGTCAAGATTCCCCATCATGCTTATCGCGCCTTCCTAAGTTCGACAACGACAACATTTGCAAACAGCCAAAAGACAATAAGCGACGCGAAGAATACAAGATCTTTCGCTTCGATCACCCCTTTCGTGACAGAATTAAAATGCGTGAGAAAACTGAAAGACGCGACCGTGTCAACGAGAATATCTGGCGCCCAGCCCCGGAAGAAATTCAGCACGAGGTCAACACCACTCATCGTGAAGAGAAAACAAATTGTAGCCGCTGCGATGAATGCAATGACCTGGTTCTTAGTAACCGCCGAGAGACAAGAACCAATAGCGAGAAATCCACCCGCCATCAATAAACTCCCAGCATAACTCGCTATGATGACACCATTGTCTGGTTCGCCTAGGACGTTCACAGTGATCCAGATCGGAAAAGTCAAAGACAGGGAAATTCCAGAGAACAACCATGCTGCCAAGAACTTTCCTACTACGGCCTCCGACGTCGCAATGGGGAGTGTCATCAAATTCTCGATTGTACCTGTTTTACGCTCTTCCGCCCAAAGGCGCATAGAGATGGCCGGTATGAAGAGCAGATAGAGCCAGGGATGGTAGGCGAAGAAAGGTTCGAGGTCCGCCTGCCCGCGGCTAAAAAATCCACCCATATAGAAGGCGAAGGAGCCCGTCAGTGCCAGAAAAATAACGATAAACACGAAAGCCACAGGTGTGGCGAAATAGCTCTTGAGCTCGCGCTTCGCGATCAGAAAAACGTTACGCATACCCATCGCCTTCCGTAATCGTATGGAAGACATCATCCAAAGAGCCACGCTCTACCAGCAATTCATCGACCGGTATACCTTTGCAACGCAACCACTCACCTACAGCCGGCGCCAAGTTACGCCGGTCTGATGAGAGTAGTCTGAGACGCGTGGAATCTTCGCCTGACGTAACCGTCTCAACCTTAGAAACACCGGCAATCTCTTGAACCGCAGCACCGACCTCTTGTGCCCTATCAGCCGCCACGCTCACCAGTACGGCGTTGTGTTGAGGCGCACGCGCCCGCAATTGCTCCGGTGTACCGTCCGCCAGCAACGCGCCCCGCGCGATAACAACGGCTCTGTCACAGACCGCATCAACCTCTTCCAAAATATGCGTCGAGATGACAATCGCCTTATTTTGGGAAATGTCTCGTATCAATTCACGCACGTGGCGTTTTTGATTTGGATCGAGACCATCTGTTGGTTCGTCTAATATTAGGACAGGCGGGTCATGCAACAGCGATTGGGCTAAGCCGACGCGCCGTTTGTATCCTTTGGACAAGGTTTCAATTCGTTGATGTAATACGTTCTCAATCGCCACCGTTTCGACGATGCGACGGACACGGCGGCGTTTCTCACCTCCATCAAAACCGCGGATTTCAGCTATGAACTCCAAATAGGAACGAGCCGTCATATCACCATAAGTCGCCGCACCTTCCGGGAGAAAACCAATATTACGACGCACAGCGACAGATTCCTGAATTACGTCGTGACCGCAAACGACCGCCGTACCAGCGCTTGGTTCCATAAACCCAGCGACCATTCGCATGGTAGTCGTTTTGCCAGCCCCGTTCGGGCCAAGGAACCCAAGAACTTGGCCCGCCTCCACGGTCAACGAGACATTGTCGACCGCAAGCAGGTCGTCAAAGCGTTTTGTCAGCCCGTCAAGTTGGATCAACGTCACCATAACCCGCGCATTCCCACCTAGAGTTAATTAAGTGCTGGCAGAATTGAGCGTGTTAGACCGGAAAATTCAATAGCTTAAAATCGAGCTTACTCAATCTTGCATGTGCAGAATACTCAGAATAGCCAATCAGATTGCAATAGGCGACACGACGAATAAGGTGGCCTCGGCGCCGATAACCATCAACAGGCACACGATGTACCCGGCTTCCATAACTCACAAATAACATCTGTATAGCAATCAAGTGTTGATCTCCACCAAAACGGTTGGCTTTGCGACAGTGCCGCCGCGTGATACCTTAAAAACAACGCTATAAAATTTAGACGAGGGTAAAATGGACGCTTTAGAAGTCTTCGACCCGTCAGGCTCTTCGGAGGTCACGCAGCTGCATGCGCCACGCCTTGATAGCTTAGACGGCAAAACAATCGGTTTTATCTCGAACGATATGTGGCAAGCCCACCGGATGCTGCCAATGCTTAGAAATTGGTTGGCTAAGCAATACCCAACGGCAACACTAATCGCCGAGTCCGAATTCCCAATGGGCAATACATTGATGGATACGGAAGCGGCCGTCGATCAAATAGAAGCCAGCGGGGTCGACGCGGTAGTTATAGGGAACGCCTCTTGAGGCGCCTGCGCGACAGCATGCGGCCGTGTTGCCGCTCGTATTGAAAGCAGGGGCATCCCTACTGTTACCCTCGCCCGAACTGATTTCTTAGGTGTCCTCTACAACGGCGCTGCCGGATTGGGCCTCGATCGTGAACTTTCAATGGTCGATTTCCCAATTGACCAGTTCTTGGTAGACAGCAACATCTCACCAGTCGAGGCACGTGCTGCCGATTTCTGTGCTGGGTTAACCAATTGGCAACCGAAGACAACAGAAACAGGCATGCGCCAGCCTGACAAAATCCGTATCGAGGCAAACGGGTACGAAGCCGCAACGGACCAGATGAACCAACTGTTTCTGCGAAACACCTGGGGCGATGGTCTACCAGTCAGTCCGCCGACCAGCGAACGTGTCGAATGGATCTTAAAAGGCACGGAACTACCACGCGACCATATTGTTGGCAAAATCATGCCAAAAGGCGGTATCGCAACAGTTGAGACGATCGCCGTCTCTTTGGCCATGGCGGGTGGGCGACCGGAATACCTGCCTGTTTTAATTGCCGCTGTCGATGCCTTCCTCGACCCAGCACTTGAGCACGACAAGTTGCAGGCGACGTCTGGGAGCACCTTCCCCGTGATTATCGTCAACGGCCCGATAGCAAAAGAAATCCGTCTCAATTCCGGTTTTGGCTTGTTAGGCCCCGACCCTCAGCATCCAGCGGGCGCCAGTATCGGACGTGCCTTACGTCTCTTGCAGCAGAATGTTGGAGGCGCTTTAGCAGGTGTCGGAACAATGGCAATTTTTGGCGGCATGCGTTACACGAATGCCGTCTTTGCAGAAGATGAGGAGGGCTTGCCAGCAGGCTGGCAGCCAGTCAGTAAGGATTTTGGTGGAAAGTCAGAAGACATAAACATGGTAACTGTTTATGTCGGCACCAGCGCCTCCAACATCGTGCGACGGGGTGTCGGCAAGGAAGAGCCGATGGAGGAGGCTGAACAGAGTCTACGGCGGGTAGCGAGCTATCTCGGAAGCTCCTGTGTGCACTATGCCCACGGCTGGGCAAATGGCACTCCAGGCGCGCTTTTGATACCCCGCCCCGTGGCAATGCAGCTGAACAAACTCGGCTGGACATCAAAGCAAGCGGTCAAGGAATTCCTTTGGGAACATTCGAAAGTACCGCAATCGGTCGTCCGCGAAACAGGCCTCAAGCAATGGATCGAAGCCGCTGCCGAACCCGAGACGATCGCTTCAGCAAATGAAGAATTATGGCCCATATCAAAATCGTCGGACCAGATCATCGTTATTGTCGCAGGCGGTGCGCATCCGACACATAACTTCTGGATGCAAGCTATGTCGCCGGCGGTCATTTGTCGCGAAATCGGAAAACCCACGAATTGGGAGAACTTAGTCACGGAAGCAGAACTGGAGCTCGGCCCCAGCGGGGATATGTGCGTAATTTGATGTAAACAGGGTAGATTGCCTTGGCGATCTACCCTTTTGCATCCTCGGGGTAGCGCTCTTGAAATTCTTGCTCTATTTCCGACATCCGGGCTTCTATCCAATTTACAAATTCCGGAGCCGCCCAACCGCGGTGGTCGCCACGCCTAAAAGCCATTGCATTCCAATAATAGAGCAAAGCATTACGCCGGTTGGCGATAAAATTATTGCGTGTACGGATAACCTTAGCCGGACTGCCTAGGGCTATCGAATTGTCCGGGATGTTTTGACCTTCCGGCACAATGCAATGGCCACCAATAATACAATTAGCTCCCACCACAGCCCCATCCATCACGGTCGCGTTTATCCCAACCAGCGTGTTTTCCCCAATTGTCGCTCCGTGGATCGTTGCCTTATGCGTAATTGAACAAAAGTCACCGATCTGTGTACCTGTTCCATAACCGATGTGAATCATTGCATGATCTTGAACGTTGACATACCGCCCAACCCCAACTTCCAGATCTTCGGCACGAATAACTACGTATGGCCATAAACTGCTATTTTCTTTAATTTTGATTTTCCCAAAGAGCCTGGCCGTCGGATCAACATATGCCGGGGCATCTAACACCACGTCTGGTCCAAATGATGCCGCATCTGCTTGGGGAAATGTATCGTCCATATCAATCTACAATC
>PBOZ01000046.1 GCA_002724555.1 Rickettsiales bacterium | reverse complement strand
TCAATCTCTCGACCTGCGGAATTAACATCATTAGGACACAAGTCAGAATTATCCCCTACGCCATCGAAGTCGGCGTCTGACCACTCATCCTGGTTGTTAGGGAATTCATCCGAATTATCTCCGACCCCGTCACCATCCAAGTCACTCCATTCTTGGCGATTGTCAGGGAATGAGTCTTCAACATCAATAATTCCGTCGCCATCACGGTCCGCGGGTGAAAGCGAATAACTGCTATATTGCGAGGGGTACCAAACATTTTCTGTGCTCCCATCTGGATAGGTTATCACAAGTTGCAAGGTCACATCAGTTGTTGACGATGGTCCGGATGCACCTGTAAATGAATTGGAAATCATATCCCGCCCTCCCGATGAATCATGTACTCGAGGACCAACGAATAGCGTGTATTCCTTCTGACTTATTATGATGAGCGAGGAACTCAGAGTGGATTTGTCGTACAAATTGAAATCCAATTGGATGGTGTCATTGGTCCTCCAAGTGTGGTCGAATTGCAAATTGATATTCAACTTGTCATTTAATCCATCGAAATCTGTGTCTTCAAGCATAATTTCTTCAAAATCAATAAACAAATTATTCCACCAGAATTCCGTCCCTGGCCAGGCAAATACTTCTTCGCGCTCACCGTCGATGGAAAGAGCGGCCCAAACGTCAATGATTCCAGGTTGGAGGTCAAATGATGAAAGATCAATTTCCACAACCCCTGTGGTACTCAATCCGTGGCTACCAGAAAAGTTGTTTGTCGCTAAATTTTCTTGAATCACGATTGCTTTGTTATATGGGTCATTCTGGTTAAAGCAAATCAATTCCAGTTCAACGGCGGGTGAATCGGGGTCGTCAGAATAGATTTCATAGTAGCTACGGACGGTTTCATTGTCACCATCACCATCCTTGTCTATGAATTCAAAACTGATTGATTCAAACCTTTCATCATAGGCATTGCTTGTTTCAGGATATTCCAACCAAATAGGGTGTTCTGGTTTGTACACATCAACCAAGTCTTCTCCAGCCCATAGCAGAACTTTAGTTTCAAAAATACCTTTGTTAGGAGTATAGTATCCGAGTGCGAATTCAAACTCATCAAACTCATCTTCTGTTACAGTGTACGTCCTGTTGAAACTTTTCACATAGTCGTGCCCCTCAGCATAATACAACTCAATTTCCACTCGCACATCCAAATCTGATTCGATACTGTCAATATCATAAGTGAAAGTAACTTGATTGAGGAATCCATCATCTTCGGTATCTTCCCACATCCAGTCAATCGAATAAAACCAAGCGGAACTACGGGAAAATGCTAGGGTTGCAGTATCTGAATTTTCATCAATATTGGTGACACTAACAGAAAGGCCCACATCCGTTCCAGACCATGTCAATGCTGCTGGATTCGAACGATTATTGAAGACGGAATTAGACAAGAAATAGTCGCCTGCGTCCCCGCGATTTCGGTTGTTCTCAAGATCACTATTTCCGTCTGCTTGAACCAATTTTACCGCCGGATGGTCTTCATTGTCATTGTTCATCCGACCCCAATCGTCGATTATACTTTCATCAATATGCCATATGAGTACACCTGAACCAGGTAGTGAGCCATCAAAATCTCCGGCCGAATTTGAACGATATTCAATCAACCAATATTCGGTGCTAGAAATGGGGACTTTGACGATTGAACCAGTGGTTTCAACAGGTTGGAGTGTCAGTTCCATTGTTTCAGTGTCGGGTTGTACGATGGTAGGTTCAATCCAACCAAATTTGTATTTTGACCACGGGTCAAAATGCGATGGATTTTCTAAGCTATTCCCACCACTCATAATACTCCAAAAACCGACTCCTCTGGATGAGCCATCCTTGTCATAAAGATCGGGTAGGCCTAAGTTGTGGCCGAATTCATGGGCGAATGTACCCATGGGGCACTCCTCAGTGCAAACGAAGAACTCCGCTGCCTTCACTCCATCATTAGTGGTGAAATGACTTTGTAATCCCCAACTAATTGGCCAGATAGCATTGGCATCCTCTGGTTCACCATCACCATCTCCATCCCCATTTCTAGAATCACTTTCTCCGACAAAGACGACCATCAAATTATCAATGTATCCGTCATTATTTTGGTCATAGAGGCTGTAATCAACAGAATCGTCTGCCAAAGTTAGGGCCTCTTCAATACCATCTCCAATCCCATATTCTTCACCGGCCCAGAAATCCTCATCATAATTTGTCAACGATTTGGAAAGTTGTAGCCACCCAACGACTTCGCCTTCAACAGTGACTTGGCCCCGGCTATTCTCTGAAAAATAATGGTTCATAGAGCCAATCTGGTTTCCGAATAGCAAATCTTCAAAATAATCTACAGTATGTGAATTGTCTGGTTCAACATCACTAGTTTGAGCCAAGAGAACAATAATTTTCTCGACAGGGTCTGCATGTATCGATTCCGTACTTCGGGCAGATGACCAATCTTGCCATCCAGGGGGTGCCAAGGATTGCTCCGAATCATCATGACCATTTGAAAAACTCAAACCGACACACATTAAACTCGAAATGAAAATAATCACCACGAAGTACGGCCGAGTCTTTTCTACCTCAAAGGACACGCAGATTGGTTTCCGTTCTACCTTTTCAATTTGTTGAATCGGAGGATTCCCTCTCACTCTTGGTAGGCATACCGCTCTTCAGCCCAAGGGTCGCCACGCTTGTGGTATCCATTGCGCTCCCAGAAGCCCCGTGCATCTTTGCTCAGCAATTCGATACCATCCACCCATTTGGGGGATTTCCACGCGTACAAGTGATGACAGACGAATCGCAGAGGGCCTCCGTGGTCAGGAGTCAATGGCTTTCCATCATGGTGTGTTGCAAACAAGTTGTCACCTTTGAGGAAGTCCTCAATCAGCAAGTTGGTAGTATACCCACAGGTACAGTGCAGCATAACAGCGCCAACCTCCTCGGTCAAATGTGGTTCGATTTGTGACCACACCGCCTCAATGGGAACGCCTCGCCACGTGTTGTCATAGCGGGACCAAGTCGTCACACAGTGAAAATCACGGGTTGTTTCATGCTCACCCAATGCGAGGAATTCATCCATGGTCCATTCCATCGGTTCCTTCAACCCGTGTCCAGCGACATGAAATGTCCAACCATCCAACTCGACCTTTGGTGTTGAACCATAGGTGAGGACGGGGAAGCGCTTGGTCAGAAACTGTCCAGGGGGCAGGCGAGCCCTTCCGTCATCGAGCAATTCCCCCTTTGTCATGGTGGAATCGACAAGCATCGACGATTTAAGGGAGGCGCACCACGGCGTTCTGCCGGGGTACAATCATGTCTGCTGACATCCTTGTCGTGTTCAAGAAGAACTTCGAGTCTGTACATGACCGTGCCATGGATCAAATTCAATCCGATTTGGAGCAGTTGGTCAAAGAGCGAGGCATTCGTGCTGAATTTACAGCTCGAGAAAAGGTACGCCATTCTGATTTCATTGGACGTGATTTGGTAATTGTCGTCGGTGGGGATGGAACACTAACGAGTATCGCTCACAATGTCGGCTCCGATACACCGGTGATGGGCGTCAATTCCCATCCTAGAGAAAATGACCCCAAGGGTTCGTTTGGGTTTTTCATGGGAAGCGACCCTGAAAACTTCGCCAATGATGTCGTGATGGCCTTGGATGGAGTTGCTATAGACAATGACCTTCCTAGGCTACAAGCGGAAATCGTAACCACCTCGGGAAATCGTATCAAGTGTGATCCAGCACTCAACGATTTGTTGATTTCAAACACGCACCAATATCAGCCTAGTTACTACCGCCTACAACGAGATTCGGATGGTATGAATGCCGACATCGATGTGGTACAGCATTCCAGTGGATGCTTGTTCTCCACATTTGTGGGGCAAGGGGCTTGGTTCAGGAACATCTGTGATATTGAAGGTCAGAAATTCCCTCGCGATCAAATCGATTCCCACTACTTGTTTGTGAGTCGTGAATTGGATGCTGAGGCGCGACGTCCGGGTGAATACATGTCTTGGACGGGAGAGCCGACGGTGATTACCAGTGACATGCATCGGGGATACGTGGTCAGTGACGGTTGGGATGAGACACATTTCATTCGGGGTGCGACCATCACCATCTCAATGGATGGGCCACGATTGCATCTGTTGACGTTCAGGGAACCCATTGTAGACAAATTGGCACACTGGTTGGAGGATTGAGTATGGGCCGAGAAGTTTCAGGTCAAGCCGTAACCTACACCGAAGAGATTCACGTCAATACGCCTGAGCGCTACGAGATTCTGTGCATTACGGATGACGTTCAGCGCATCATTCGAGAATCGGGTGTAATTGACGGAATCGTCCTTGTCAACCCCATGCACATCACCGCTTCCGTGTACGTCAACGACCTCGAGTACGGTCTACATGCCGACATCATGGATTGGTTGGAAAAGAATGCACCCGCATACGGTGTGGATGGAAAGAACGGCCCAGAATACCGACACCATCGTACCGGTGAGGACAATGGCGATGCGCACCTCAAGCGACAATTACTCGGCCATCAAGTGACAATGCCAATCTCAGACGGTCGCCTACACCTTGGGCCATGGGAACAGATTCACTATGCCGAATTTGATGGCATGCGACCTAAGCGAATTTTGGTCAAGATAGTCGGTGTACGGGGCTGATACCATGTCCATGCAACGTTGTGGAATCGATGCGATTGAAGCGGCGTTGGATGCAGGTGAAGATATCACACTGGTTCTTGCACTCAAGGAATGCGAAGATCCACGTTTGGCTGCTTTACTCGACCGTTGCATCGATGCCGGCATCGATGTTACCTTTGGTTCTGAAAACGATTTGTGGCGAATGGCCGAATCCAGTCCAGCCCTTGCGCTGGCCCTGGTCGGACGCGAACCTGTGGCTGATCTCGACACCATGCTTGAGCGAGGGGGTCTCATCTGGATGCTTGCCGGTGTTCAATACCAAACCAACGTCGGATTTTGCATCCGAGTGGCTGAAGTCAGTGGGGCAAGTGGCTTGATTGTTACAGGGGAATGGACCAGTGATGACCGCCATCGAATCGTCAGGGCTGCCATGCGCACCAATCGATTCATGCCGGTTGTGTTTGGTTGTGATGGGTTGGATGTCATCAATGCTTGGAAAGGTCGTACGCTTGCGATTGAAGATGTGGGTACGGATGAGCCGTGGGATGCCGACTTGACAGGGGATGTCATGCTCATCATCGGTGGAGAAAACGCCGGAATT
>PBOZ01000045.1 GCA_002724555.1 Rickettsiales bacterium | reverse complement strand
CACCAGAGGCGGAAGCCACACCAGAGGCGGAAGCCACACCAGAGGCGGAAGCCACACCAGAAGCGGAAAGCAATACGGAAACAGCAAACGCTTAGTATTCTGGTTGCTTAATTAACTGCGTGCCGCGCAACAGCGGTCGCATTCAAAAGGATATTGATATGGCTGCTATTACTGCAGGCTTAGTTAAGGAGCTGCGTGATAAGACCGGCGCTGGTATGATGGACTGTAAAAAAGCCTTGGTCGAAACGAACGGTGATATTGAAACTGCCGTCGATTTCTTGCGAAAGAACGGATTGGCCGCTGCCGCAAAGAAATCGAGCCGGGTTGCTTCAGAAGGTCTGATTGGTGTCGGGACCAACGGCAAAGCGGGGGCCGTTGTTGAAATCAATGCGGAAACAGATTTCGTTGGTCGCAATCAGGATTTTCAGAATTTTGTGAGCACTGTAGCAGGAATTATGCTGGAAAATGATTACAGCATGGAAGAGGTCATAAATGCGTCGTTTCCAAGTACTGAACGAAGCGTCGGAGAGCAGTTGACTCACAATATTGCGACGATTGGTGAAAATATGAGCATGCGCCGAGGTGAAACACTCTCGGTCGATGAGGGCGTTGTGGTTTCCTACGTGCACAACGCGCTTTCTGATGGATTGGGTAAAATCGGTGTGTTGGTCGCGTTAAATTCGGCTGGGCAAACTGCTTCACTTGAGGCGCTTGGTAAACAATTAGCGATGCATGTTGCGGCGGCACGACCGGAATCAGTTTCTATAGAAGATTTATCCCCAGAAGCGCTTGAGCGAGAGCGCAGTGTGCTAGTGGAACAGGCAAAGTCGAGTGGTAAACCAGATAATATTATCGAAAAAATGGTAGAAGGCCGTCTTCGAAAGTATTACGAAGAAGTGGTTCTTATGGAACAATCCTTTGTGATTGATACCGATCTGAAAGTATCTAAAGTAATTGAGAACACGAGTAACGAGATTGGGGCGCCAATTAAATTGGCAGGTTTTGTGCGCTACGAATTGGGCGAGGGCATCGAGAAGTCCGAAGCTGATTTTGCAGCTGAGGTCGCGGCAACGCTGAATACCTAACAATGGCAGATTTAACGACGCGAATAGAAGTGGATGAAGCGGGAAACCAGCCCCCGGCTTTGCGGTCTCGTCGCGTTCTGTTGAAGCTCTACGGAGAAGCGTTAATGGGGAGTCAAGAATATGGGCTTGACGCAGAGATCGTTGACCGGATTGCTGCGGAAGTTGCCGTTGTAGCCGAGTTGAATGTTGAAATTTGCCTGGTGATTGGTGGCGGAAACATATTTCGTGGTGTTTCGGGTGCTGCAAAAGGTATGGACCGTGCTTCGGCGGACTATATGGGTATGCTCGCGACAGTTATAAATGCGTTGGCGATGCAGAACGCGCTAGAGAGAAATGGTGTTGATACGCGCGTTCTTTCAGCGATACCCATGCAGACCGTTTGCGAACCATACATTCGACGACGCGCAGTGCGACATATGGAGCGGGGACGGGTCGTTATTTTCGCTGCCGGCACAGGCAACCCATTTTTCACAACAGACACGGCTGCGGCGCTTAGGGCATCAGAGATGAGTTGTGACGCTCTTCTTAAAGCAACAAAGGTAGATGGCGTTTATAGTGAAGACCCTATAAAAAATCCCAATGCTCAACGCTATGAAACTCTTACTTACCACCAAGTCTTGGCGCGCGATCTTCGGGTCATGGATGCTTCGGCGATTTCGTTGGCGCGAGAGAACAACATACCGATCATCGTATTCTCTATATACGATAAAGGAGCCTTTGCCGACGTTGTTGGGGGGAAAGGTCTATTTACAGTCATTGACCATGGAGAGTGAATTATGGCCGAGATTGACCTTGATGATATCGAAAGACGTATGGGCGGTGCTATAGAGGTCCTCAGTCGAGAATTTAGTGGGCTAAGAACCGGGCGAGCTTCTTCAAGTTTGCTCGATCCTATCATGGTGGAGGCTTATGGATCGCAGATGCCTATGAACCAGGTGGGAACCGTTAGCACACCGGAGGCACGTTTACTTACGGTTCAGGTTTGGGATCAGGGACTGGTCAAGGCTGTCGAAAAATCGATTGTTGAATCTGAATTGGGTCTCAATCCACAAACAGAAGGAAATTTGATCCGAATACCAATTCCTGATTTGAGTGAAGAACGACGGATAGAACTTAAGAAGGTAGCAGGTAGATATGCCGAGCAAGCGAAAGTAGCAGTTCGAAATGTTCGTCGTGATGGGATGGACACTCTAAAACAGATGGAACGTGATGGGGAGATTTCGCAAGACGAACAGAAAATTCAGTCAGAAGATATTCAAAAGGTAACTGACGGTCATATTTCAAAAATTGATGAAGCTTTGGAACTAAAAGAAACGGAGATTATGCAGGTCTAACTATGGTTTCCGTGCCAGCGACAATGGGTAATGGACCGGTTCCAAATCATATTGCCATTATAATGGATGGAAATGGCCGTTGGGCCAATGCGCGTAGTTTGCCTCGCGCCGAAGGTCACCGTAAGGGAGCGGAAGCCGTCAGGCGGGTCGTTGAAACAGCCTCTAAGCTTGGTATTTCATATTTAACGCTCTTTGGTTTTTCTTCTGAAAATTGGAAACGACCCGAATACGAAATTGAAGAATTAATGCTGTTATTGCGGCTCTATTTGCGTTCTGAAATAGCAGAAATGCACCGAAATAATATTCGTTTCCGAATGATTGGTGATAGGACTACACTGCCATCCAACGTGGTGGAACTCATTGAACATGCGGAAATCGCGACTTCGGGGAATTCTGGTCTTAATCTCATACTCGCATTGAGTTATGGTGGTAGGCAGGAAATTGTTAATGCAGCGCGGGAATTGTCGAAGAAAGTTGTCGCTGGTGAGCTGTCTGCGGATGAGATTGACGAAGATAGATTTGAATCTCACCTGCTGACATTAAATATACCTGATCCAGACTTGCTCATTCGTACGAGCGGAGAGAAAAGAATTAGCAATTTTCTATTATGGCAAAACGCGTACAGTGAACTTGTATTCTTGGACGTGCTATGGCCTGACTTCGGTGAAGTTGAGCTGCGAAACGCTATTACGGAGTTTCAATCTCGTGAAAGACGCTTCGGTACGACTGCAAGTTCCTCATAGCATGTAGATCATTGCTTAAACTTCGCTTTCTCTCCGTTGTATTTATCGTACCGCCGGTTTTGGCGGCTGTGTCGTATGGCGGTTTGGTTTTTGGAATTCTTCTTGCCTTCATAGGCGGCGGTATTGGCTACGAACTATCGGGTATGGCGTCAATCAAATCTAAACGTCGCGTAGTGATTATGATTTTATTTGGCGCTGCGACACCGTTAATTTCTGTGTTTGCGGAAACTCAATTAGTATTAGTCGCGACAACTTTCGGAACGGTTATTTGGTGTTTTTTTATTTTTTTTAACGTATCTGACTTAAAAGACAGACTGGGTATTTGTACGGTCGGGTTCCTTTCACTACTGGCCATACTGTCTTTAATCGTTTTAAGAAATGCCGAATTTGGCGGAGTTGCTATTACCATATATCTAATAACGCTAATTGCGGGCATAGATACTGGAGCATACTTCGCTGGCCGAAGCGTCGGAGGACCTAAATTAGCACCATCAATCAGTCCAAATAAAACGTGGGCGGGCCTGATTGGGGGGACTATCGCCGCTGGTTTTGTAGGTCTTGTGTTTTTCTATATGCCTGTTCTAGGCGGCAACGACATAATTATATTTGGCACTTTTGGAAGTGGGGCTGTCGGGGCATTAGCTATTAGTTGTATTATTGCGCCGATTGCTCAGTTTGGTGATCTTATGGAATCTTGGATAAAGCGCCGGCGAGGATTGAAAGACAGCGGTAATTTAATTCCTGGGCATGGTGGTATTTTAGACCGGATCGATGGGTACTTGACCACGGCGCCTCTCGTCGCGCTAATTTCTTATTGTATAAATGGGGGTGCGTAGTTTGGCCGTATCCACGGGAAAACAGACTGTCGCTGGTCCAAAATCTGTTACGATTCTTGGCTCCACTGGGTCCGTTGGTTGTCAAACGATCGACCTATTGCAGCGCAATTCGTCAGAGTACGATATTGTTGCTTTAACCGCGAATACAAACGTCGAATTGCTATCAGAGCAAGCGCTTATGCTAAAGCCGCAGTTTGTTGTTATAGGTGATGAAAATTTTTATGGAGAGTTAAAGTTGCGCCTCTCCGGGACCGACATCGAAGTTGCCGCTGGTCCGAGAGCCATCGAAGATGCGGCTAATTTAGATGCGGAGTGGGTTATGGCTGCAATTGTCGGTGCCGCTGGACTTGCCCCAACGCTTCGTGCCACGCAACGCGGTGCCATTGTTGCGTTAGCAAACAAAGAATGCCTTGTTTGTGCTGGAGAACTTTTTATGCGCGAGGTCGTTCGGTGTGAAGCAACATTACTGCCTGTAGATTCAGAACATAATGCAATTTACCAAGTTTTCGATTTTGAACAGATTGAGGCCATCGAAAAACTTATTTTAACAGCTTCCGGCGGCCCGTTTAGAGATTGGGAAATTGAAGAAATGCGTTCTGTAACGCCGTCTCAGGCTGTCGCGCATCCGAATTGGGACATGGGTGCGAAGATTTCGGTTGATTCGGCAACAATGATGAACAAAGGACTTGAAGTCATTGAAGCGCATCATATTTTTGGAATGCCCAGTAGTAGAATTGATGTTCTAGTACACCCGCAATCAGTCATTCACAGCATGGTTTCGTATGTCGATGGATCGGTATTAGCGCAGTTAGGATCACCAGATATGCGTACTCCCATCGCATATACTTTGGCATGGCCATCACGGATTGAGACGCCGAGTAAAAGACTAGATCTAGGTACGATTTCGACATTGCAATTTGAGGCCCCAGATGAGAGAAGATTCCCCGCATTGCGTCTAGCCCGGGAAGCACTTCAAACAGGCGGCGCTGCAGCAACTATTCTAAATGCCGCTAACGAAGTGGCGGTGGATGCATTTTTAGCAGAGCAAATAGGTTTTCTAGAAATCACCAATATTGTTGAAGAAACGATGGGAAACGTCAATTTTGATCGATTAGAATCGATTGATGATGTCTTCCATCTAGATGCGACGGCTCGCAATGTCGCCTGTGTTGAAACTGAAAAACGCGCCTATTAAGGGGCGGCCTCCAACGGACTGATTTAAAGTGATTGATTACATTCTTACGAATTCCATCATTATCCTGATCTTTTTAGCCGTACTAACCATTTTAGTTTTCTTTCACGAATTGGGACACTACCTCGTGGCGCGTTGGAATCGGGTTCGTGTCGAAGTTTTTTCTGTAGGATTTGGTCCAGAGGTTTTTGGATATACCGATAGTGCTGGGACACGGTGGAAATTTAGTGCAATCCCGTTGGGCGGCTATGTAAAGATGTTCGGTGAGAACACGACCCCGGGTTCTGTTGATGGTATTGAAACGCTTAGTCAAAATGAGAAGGAAGCAGCTTTTCACCTTAAGTCGGTTTGGCAGCGGTCTGCCATCGTTTTTGCGGGTCCAGCGGCGAATTTCATTTTATCGATTATTCTTTTTTCATTCTTGTTCGTATTTGTTGGCCAACCCTTCACGTCCCCACAAATCGGTAAAATCGTTCCGGATAGTGCAGCTGCCGAAGCTGGGCTGGTAGCTGGAGATGTATTTCTGGAAGTTGATGGTCGCAAAATAGAGAGGTTCCAGGACGTTCAGCAAATTGTCTTTCTCAATTTAGGACAGCCGATTAAAATTATCGTCGATCGTGGTGGTGTAAAAATAGATCTGATAGCTGTTCCCAAAATTGGTGAACGGAAAGACAGATCGGGCAATGTTCATCGTTTCGGCCTCTTAGGCGTACAAAGTATTGGCATAGATCAAATTCGGCACGACCCGTTTACAGCACTATGGCGATCCGTTGTTGAAACGGGCCAACTGACTGTCGGAACATTAAAGGCCTTAGGTCAAATAATCGCCGGTGATCGTGATGTAAAAGAATTGGGTGGCCCCATTAAAATTGCTAAAATTTCGCACGAATTTGCTCTTATGGGAATAGATAGTCTAATTTGGTTGATTGCTCTTCTCTCTATAAATCTAGGTCTCTTAAATCTTTTTCCGATTCCAATGTTAGATGGGGGTCACCTCTTATTTTACGCCGTTGAGGCATTGACTGGTAGACCGTTAGGTGAGCGAGCTCAGGAAATTGGCTTGAGAATTGGGCTGGCACTAGTTATTTCACTTATGGTATTCGTCACAATAAATGATTTGGTTCAACTTTAATTCATAGGGTTTTATTAGTATTATGGTTGCCCTTAATTTTGGATTGATTTGGGGGATTGTTTGCGTTTTCTGAGAATTATTCTTTTTGGTATAGCCTTCGCGGCGGTCGGTATAAGTTCCGACGTAGGTGCTCAAAATAGGACCTCTCCAATTATTGTGCCGCCGACGCCTCGTGCCGGAACCGTACCGATCCCCATGCCCAGAAGCGCTGGACCTAGGGTCGATAATAATGCCCTGAAGGTTAGTGATATTTTGGTAGAAGGAACCCAGCGCATAGAACCCGATACCGTGCGCTCTTATATGACGCTTAAACATGGGGACCCCTTCAGCAGTCGTGAAGTTAATGAATCACTAAAGGCGCTTTTTGCGACTGGTCTTTTTGCCGATGTTACAATTCGTCGGCAAGGAACGTCTGTTATCGTTCAGGTTGTCGAAAACCCAGTCGTCAACCGTATCGCGTTCGAAGGAAATAAAGAAATTGAGGATGAGTCCCTTTCATCTGAAGTGCAACTGCGTCCGAGAATTGTCTTTACTCGTAAACGGGTTCAGGGTGATGTGAAGCGATTGTTAGAGATATATCGACGTGATGGGTATTTTTCGGCGAAGATTGAGCCAAAGATAATTCAACTCCCTCAAAATAGAGTGGACTTGGTGTTTGAGATTGATGAAGGTAAAGAAACACTGGTCAGTCGTATAACGTTTCTAGGTAATCGTTACTTTACTGATGATGCTCTAAGAAGTGTTATTCAGACCAAAGAGGATCGTTGGTACCGAATTTTCTCAAGTGCAGACACTTACGATCCCGACCGGTTGACTTTTGATCGGGAGTTATTGCGGCGGTTTTACCTTGAAAAAGGTTTCGCTGATTTCAGGGTGGTATCTGCAGTCGCGGAGTTGACGGCGGATCAGGACAATTTTTTTGTGACATTCACAATCGAAGAGGGCGAGAGGTACAAGTTTGGTAAAATCGAAGCTACTTCTCAGATTAAAGAAATTAAGTCAGGAAATTTGACTCCTCTAATACAAACCGAGCCGGAAGCTTGGTACAGTGCCACAAAAGTCGATGATATTTTGCTATCACTTACAAATTATGCTGGTGATCGCGGGTTTGCTTTTGTGGAAGCTCGGCCGCTGGTTGATCGGGATCGTAAGAATAAAATTATAAGTGTAACCTTTGAATTACGAGAAGCCCCAAAAGTTTTCGTTGAACGAATTGATATAGGCGGCAATGTTCGAACATTGGATCCGGTAATTCGGAGGGAATTCCGACTAGTTGAAGGCGATGCTTTTAATGCCGCCAAATTGCGGAGATCACGACAAAGAATTCAAAATTTAGGATATTTTGGAAAAGTCGATTTCAGCAAACGTCGCGGCTCGGATAATTCCAAGACTGTAATTGATGTGAAATTAGAAGAGCAATCAACTGGTGAAATCAACCTTGGCCTAGGCTTTTCGTCGACCGAAGGTGGATTGGTTAATGCAGGAATTACGGAACGCAATTTTCTTGGTAAAGGCCAGGATGTTAGAGCCAAATTTACTTTATCGCAGCGAACGCAGAATTTTGACCTTGGTTTCACGGAACCGTATTTTTTGGATAAGGATATTTCCGCTGGCGTAGACCTTTTTAATTCAGAACGTGATAACACTGACGAAAGTTCGTTCACGAGTAAACGTTTAGGGCTCGGCTTACGGTTAGGATATGAAATAAATGAACAATGGAGCCAAACATTACGCTATCTAATTCGTCGGGATGAGATTACGGAAGTTTCGAGCGATGGATCTGTGTTTATTCGGCAGCAGGATGGCGATACTGTAACGTCGCTTATTGGACAAGATATCGTGCTGGATACGAGAAATAGTAAATTTTCGCCCACCGATGGTTTTATAGTGAGAGGTGCAACAGACATTGCGGGGCTAGGCGGGGATGCAAAATATTTCCGAGCCAAACTGTCTTCAGCGGTCCATTATAAAATTAAAGAGAATTGGGTTTTAAATTTTGGTGGCGAGGTTAACCATATTCAGGATTTGGGCGAGGAACTTCGCATCAATGATCTGTTTTTCCTTGGTGGGGATAATTTACGAGGCTTTGCGGTTGCCGGTGTTGGACCAAGAGATTCGTCGACTGATGATGCGCTCGGTGGCAGAACGCTTTTGACGAGTACAGCAGAGTTACATTTCCCGCTTGGTACTCCTGAAGAACTTGGTTTCTCCGGGGCGTTATTCACAGATATTGGAACATTAATAAATCCCATTGCAGAGGGCGCTCAACTTTTAGATGAAGCGGGGCCAAGAGTAGCGGCAGGCGTTGGTGTCAGGTGGCGTTCTCCCTTTGGTCCTATTCGTATTGATTTGGCGTATCCAATACTTAAGGAGTCTTTTGACAAGGAAGAGCTAATTTCCTTTAATTTTGGAACCAGATTCTAAACATACGCAGCCTGGATAGGCACTATGTGAAATTATTAGTAGCGCAAAGGTGCACGCGCTCCGGCCGGTTAGAATAGAAGGGCATGTAAAGAGAGAGCGAACGTCGGTCTTGGCAGTTTTGCCATCAAATTAATGCCACAAATTCGTTGTCTGGGGAAATTTGACAAAAATAGATGAATTTTTGGTATTTGATCTATCAAAACGAAATACCGAATTTGCAAGCCCAAATTCATAGTAAAACTGTAGATATCGCGTATACATAGGGATCTCATACAAGCACTTAACTCAATGACACTTTTAAGATGTTTAAATCAATCCAATTGCTTGCGAGCTCCCATTCGAGCAAAGCACAAACTCGATAAAATTTATAGAGAATATTTACGTCGGATGAAATTTGTCTTCGCAAACTTGATATTTAAGATTAAGACAAAGTTAAGAACAAAATTAATTGTTAATTCAGCGTGCGGTCGAGTAAGCGTTCTAAATGGAGATCAATCAGTCATTAGGGATGTTAGGCAAAGTAGCGCGGAATCCAGCTAATACTATCTAACTATTTTGGACCTGCTATCGATGGTGCTGGATAACCTGCAATACCGTTATGAGTCTTGAAAGACCAAAGGATTAATTAAGTGTCCGATACTGTAAAAAATTCAGAGCTGCCTGAGCTTGGTGTTGTCGATATCAATGGGATCATGGAAATGCTTCCGCATCGATATCCATTTCTTATGATTGATAAGGTAATCGATATTATACCTTCAAAAAGCGCAACTGGTATCAAATGTGTTAGTATGGCGGAGCCACACTTTCAGGGCCATTTTCCGGTTCAGCCGATCATGCCAGGAGTGCTGATCATTGAAGCGATGGCGCAGACCGCTGCAGTTCTGGTCGTTCATACTAAGGGAATAGAAGCGCGAGGTAAGGTCGTTTATTTTATGTCCATTGACAACGCCCGATTTCGGAAACCGGTCGTGCCAGGGGATGTTATTCACTTGGAGGTAGAGACACTGCGCCAAAGAGGAGATGTCTGGAAATTGAAAGGCAAAGCGATGGTTGACGAAACCATAGTATCGGAAGCGACCTTTGCCGCGATGATAGCAGATGCACAATGAATGAAATTCATCCGACATCTATAATTGAGAGCGGTGCTGAAATAGGCAATGGAGCCAAAATTGGGCCTTTTTGTTGCATTGGGCCTAATGTAAAAATCGGAGCGCGGGTAGAATTAAAGTCCCATGTAGTTATTGGGGGACGAACAACAATCGGTGATGATTGCAAAGTATTTCCGTTTGCCTCTATCGGCCTCCAACCCCAAGACCTAAAGTTTGATGGCGAAATATCGACGCTAAACATTGGCGACCGTAATACCTTACGTGAGTATGTAACCATGAACCCTGGTACACAGGGTGGCGGTTTAATGACCAAAGTTGGTAGTGATAATCTCTTTATGATTGGGTCACATGTCGCACATGACTGTATTGTTGGCAGTCATGTCGTAATGGCGAATAACGCCACATTGGCAGGGCATGTGATTGTTGAGGACTATGCGATCATAGGTGGTTTAGCGGCGATCCATCAATTTTGCCGTATCGGGCGTCACGCAATGATCGGTGGGATGTCTGGGGTCGAGAATGATATCATTCCCTACGGCTCCGTTATGGGTGGGCGTGCTTGGCTCTCAGGACTCAATTTGATCGGATTGAAGCGCCGTGGGTTCTCGAAAGAGGAAATCCAAAGTCTGAGAGTAGCATATCGCCAACTGTTTGCTGAGGAAGGGCTATTGAGCGAGCGTATAGAGGATGTAGCGGATCAATTTCCCAATGTGGATGCGGTAATGGAAATTGTGAAATTTATGCGTGCGGAATCACAACGTGGGTTAACCCAGCCTAAATCGGCGAATGGATAACAAGCTAGGAATTCTGGCGGGAGGCGGCGAACTGCCGGGCCGCTTAATTCAAATTTGTCGAGAAAGCGGTCGGCCATATCATGTGATTGCAATCGAAGGTCAAGCTGACCCTAAAATCATAGGAGCTTGCCCTCACACTTGGATACGTCTTGGTGCGGCACAAAAAGCACTCGACGTCGCGCGGCAAGAACAATTCGACGAAGTTGTAATGGTAGGTCCCGTTAAACGCCCTTCAATTTTTGCGCTTCGTCCAGATGCTTTGGCTGCACGTGTGCTGGCTAAGGCAAGTGCTTCTTCTGTCATGGGTGACGACGGGCTACTTAAAGCTATTATAATACAAATTGAAGCCTTCGGCTTTAAGGTGGTTGGGCCGGACGAAATACTGGGCATTAGTGTAAATATCGAAGGTAAACTGGGCTATTACGGACCCGATGACGTTGCAATGCAAGATATCCGTCGGGGTACATTGGTTCTTACTGCTTTAGGCCCAGCAGACGTCGGGCAATCTGTTGTCATACAAGACAATATCGTTATTGCAATTGAAGCGGTTGAGGGAACGGATGCGATGATTAAACGATGCGGACCGCTTCACCGAGAAGGACTTGGCGGGGTTCTAGTTAAATTACCCAAGCCAGGGCAGGAAAAGCGAGCAGATTTACCAACAATTGGGCCCCAGACAATTGAAAATGCAAACAAGGTTGGCATTCGGGGTATTGCCATACATGCAAATGAAACGCTCTTCGTGGATCGTGACAAAACAATAGAACTAGCTAATTCTCTGGGATTGTTCATTTTTTCTTTTAATCCGGACAAATGGCGCGAAAACGCCTAATATACGTTATTGCCGGGGAACCTTCGGGTGACGCCATTGGTGAGAAACTCATTACGGCAATCCGGAAACAATATGGTAGTGATGTTCAATTTGTTGGACTTGGCGGCTCTGCGATGGAGACCGTCGGCTTTAAAAGCAAATTCCCAATTTCAGAATTGAGTGTGATGGGGCTTGTAGAAATCTTGCCGCATATGCAGAGAATTTTTGCTCGGATCAAGGAAACCGCCGACGATATAGTAATACACAAACCGGATGTTGTGGTTACCATCGATTCACCGTCATTCGCGGTGAGGGTAGTTAAGCAACTCGCAGGACGTTACAAAGGCCATAGAATTCACGTGGTGGCACCTACGGTTTGGGCGTGGCGTCCAGGAAGAGTTCATAAGTTTAACAAGTATTTTGATCATCTGCTTACAATCCTTCCATTTGAGCCACCATATTTTCAACGTGTTGGATTGGCCTCGAAATTTATCGGACATCCCGTCTTGGAGTATGGGATTCAGGAAGCAGATGGTTGTCAGTTCCGGACTGATCATGGGATCGGCAAAGGCAAAAGACTTATTTGTGTATTGCCGGGAAGCCGCAAAGGAGAAATTGCTCGGCACTTAAGTATATTTCGGGATGCATTGTCGCTATTACGATTGGATCAAGATCAGTTTTCTGTTGTAATTCCGACGGTATCGCCTGTTCGGCAGATTGTCGAAGAAAGCGTATTGGACTGGCCCAGTTCGCCTATTATCGTTTCAACCTCATTTGAGAAATATCAAGCAATGCAGGCTAGTAACCTGGCTCTTGTAGCATCGGGGACCGTTGCATTGGAAACAGCGATTGCGGGTATCCCAAGTGTTGTCGCTTACAAAGTAAGTCCTATAACTGCTTTTATTATTCGTCGACTTATTAAAGTGGATTATGTAAATATTATCAATTTATTAGCAGATAACGAAATTATACCCGAATATCTGCAAGAAAGATGTACAGCGGAAAATCTAGCCTATGCGCTTGATGAACTCACTGGTAGTTCCGGTGAAGCTCAAATTCGTAATGCTAAGTCTTATATCGGGCAATTGTCGTTGTCCGAGGGGAAACCATCTGATGTCGCGGCACGCTACATTCTAAATGTCATGGCTGCCGAAGGGCAGGCAGGGTAGTAATAAATCAGACCGCCTAATGACAGGCAGCCTGATTTAAGTTTGAGACAAAAATTTAACGCTTGTCGAGCATCACATACTCGCGATCGTACTCACCCGTGTAAAGTTGACGAGGACGGCCAATTTTCTGGCTCGGGTCCTCTACCATTTCCTGCCATTGGGCGATCCAGCCCACAGTACGTGCGAGAGCAAACAATACAGTAAACATCGAAACGGGGAAGCCCATTGCCCGCAGTATGATACCCGAATAGAAATCAACATTCGGAAATAGTTTTCGTTTGACGAAGTAATCGTCTTCCAAAGCGATTTTTTCGAGTTCCATAGCTAATTTCAATAACGGTTCATCACGAATGCCCAAAGCATCCAGAACGCTATGCGCATGTGATTGAAGGACTTTGGCGCGTGGGTCGAAATTTTTATAGACGCGATGGCCAAATCCCATAAGGCGGAAACTGTCTTGTGGGTCTTTGGCTTTTTCTAAAAACTCCGGGATTTTATCTGCGGAACCAATCTCATGAAGCATATTGAGAACAGCTTCATTAGCGCCTCCGTGTGAAGGCCCCCAAAGCGACGATATACCAGCTGCAATGCACGCGAAAGGATTTGCACCAGACGATCCGGCAAGACGGACTGTTGAAGTCGAGGCGTTCTGCTCATGGTCGGCATGTAAAATAAAGATCTTATCCATCGCAGCGGCTAAAACTGAATTTACTTTGTAGTCTTCGCATGGAACTGAAAACATCATCTGCAAAAAGTTTTCTGCGTAAGACAAATCATTGCGTGGATACATAAACGGCTGGCCAATGGAGTATTTATAAGCCCATGCCGCGATGGTTGGCATTTTCGCAACCAAACGGTGCGAAGCAATCATCCTTTGTTCCGGATCATTAATGTCTGTGGAGTCATGGTAGAACGCAGACAAAGCGCCAACGACACCGACCATGATTGCCATTGGATGGGCATCTCGTCTGAACCCGCGGTAAAGGTTGTTCAGCTGCTCGTGCAACATCGAATGATAGGTAATAGTTGTCTCAAACTCTTTTTTTGCCGCTGCATCTGGCAATTCGCCATTGAGCAGTAAGTAGCAAACTTCCATAAAGTCGCTGTGCTCACACAGATCCTCGATGCGGTAACCTCGGTGCATCAATATACCGGCCTCGCCATCGATATACGTAATACTAGATTCGCACGAGCCGGTCGAAGTGAAGCCTGGATCGTAGGTAAACATCCCTGTATCGCGGTAAAACGGTCTTACATCGACGACTTTTGGGCCAACCGAACCATTAATTACGGGCAGATCGTATGATTTGCCCGTACTGTGGTCAGTCATTGTCACATATTCATTTGTGACGGCTTCTTTGGCATCCGTGCTCATCCCGACTCCTTCCGAGTTATTTGTTTTGCTTTCGAAGCGATTGGTGCCTTTGATGGCACCTTAAATTTAGGCTCCGAACTTGCCGAGTGTTATACTATTTATATCGAATTTCGGCAAAGTCCTCAGTGTGTTTCATCATATGGAACCCGTTCCAAGCGCCGCAGAGTTTCAGTTCGACCAAGGATCATCATTATTTCAAATATTCCTGGCGATAATGTTGACCCAGTGAGCGCAACCCGCAATGGTTGGGCTAACTTGCCCAATCCTAATTGCATACGCTTTGCAAGCGCACGAAGCGAAATGTTCAATGTATCCTCGGACCATTCTTCTAATTCGACGAGTACTAGTTGGATTTCTCGAATTTCTGACAATCCAGAAGAAATTAATGTATCGGCTTTTGCCTCGGCTAGTGGATAATCATGCCGTTTCAGTAGAAATTTTGCTAAATCAATAAGTTCTGTTGTTTTTTTTACCTTTTTTATTAATAAAGGAAGAGCTGATTTAATGCGTATTACTGCAGTTTCATGGTTGCAGTCCAACTTATCATCACGATAAGCATCGAGAATGAGATCGGTTAGCACGTTTACCGGTGTCATGCGAAGATAGTGCGCGTTTAAGCTTTCGAGCTTTGCTGGATTAAAGCGAGACGTTGCTCGACCTGCTCCGTCTAAGTCAAACCACTCAATGGCTTGTTCACGTGAAATAATTTCTTCGTTTCCGTGAGACCATCCAAGACGAAGTAGATAATTGCATAAGGCGGATGCCAGGATGCCCTCTGATTGATATTCCTGCACAGACTTTGCGCCGTGACGCTTCGAGAGTTTTTGGCCATCCGAGCCATGTATCAACGGGATATGTGCAAATTTTGGTGGTTTCCAGCCTGCTGCGCAATACAGTTGGTACTGTCGTGATGCATTGTTGAGGTGGTCGTCACCGCGTATCACGTGGGTCACGCCGCTATCGTGATCATCGACAACAACTGATAACATATAGGTTGGGGAGCCGTCCGCTCTCATGATTATAAAATCGTCCAACTGTTCGTTTGCCACGGTGACGTCACCTTGAACGAGGTCCGAGATCGTAGTTTTACCTTCAAGCGGCATTTTGATCCGCACAACAGGAGCGATTTCAGAAAGTGCATTTTCTGGAGTTCTGTCTCGCCATCTTCGGTCATAAAAGACCCTTTTCCCCTCGATTTTCGCTTTTTCCCGCATTTCTGCGAGTTCGTCTGGAGTGCAATAACATTTATAAGCTTGTCCACTTTCGAGGAGTTGACTAACAACTTCAGTGTGTCGTTCAAAGTTGGCACTCTGGAAGGTCACGTCGCCATCCCAATTAAGGCCAAGCCAATTCAAACCATCAAAAATCGATTCTAAGGCTTCCGTTGTCGATCGTTTGCGATCTGTATCTTCAATTCTAAGTATGAATTTACCGCCGTGATGACGCGCATAGAGCCAGTTAAATAGTGCTGTTCTGGCACTGCCGATATGAAGTGAACCGGTTGGGGAGGGCGGAAAACGGGTTACAATGGTCATATACGGGCGGCTCATCAATTCTCAAATACGGCGCGATTTAACATAGGATAGAAATTAATGCTAACAAACTGCAAACCCGACACCTATTGTGGTGAAGTCGCCTTCACTCTGGTGCAAATTATTATTTAGAATGTAATTGGTAATTTTTGAATTTTTTGCGCTAACCAATGACCTTAAAAAGCATTAAAGGATTGGCGCACCTAGAAGTGACCATAGAAACGAGCCTATCGAGGGGAGGATAATTTTTCCCATTGTCTATGTTATTTTGTAATGGACTGAATAAGCAACCACTTCGAACTAGTATTTCCGAATTAAACCCACCAGACGACCTTGCACTCTTACACGGTCTGGGCCGAATATTCTAGTTTCGTAGTCGATATTTGCTGGCTCTAAGGCGATTGACGCGCCTTTCCGCCGCAACCTTTTTAGTGTAACTTCCTCACGGTCTACAAGCGCAACTACTATGGTACCACTCTCAGCGTCTGTGCATCGTTGAATAATAACATAATCGCCATCGTGAATGCCTGCATTTATCATGGAGTCGCCCTCGACTTCCAAGGCATAGTGATCACCACTACCCACAAGATTTGGCGGGACGTCCAGCATGTTGGATTCATCGCGAAGTGCTTCAATAGGTGTGCCGGCTGCAATACGCCCATAAAGAGGCAAATGCATCGTGTTTTCATATATTGGCGTATTGACAGGTGGTAGTGGTGTTTCAGGTCTAGCAGATACGTCGACCAAGCGGGGAGAGAAGGCGGGTCGAGCTTGAACTTCAGAGGAATCCATATTGTCCGGTAAACGCAAAATCTCGAGTGCTCGGGCTCTATGTGGCAGACGACGAAGGAACCCGCGCTCCTCAAGGCCGGTTATAAGGCGATGAATACCTGACTTTGATTTTAGCTCTAATGCATCCTTCATCTCGTCAAATGAAGGTGGCACCCCCTGTTTTTGCATGCATTTGTGAATGAACATCAGCAATTGGTGTTGTTTCCGTGTCAGCATCTGAGTTCCTTACGGTTCAAAAACCGGGGTATAAATTTAGCCGGGTGTAAAACAAAACATAAACATATGCAATTTGTTCTACTTTAGTTCTCACTATACGTCAATTGACAATTTTAAAAACGTTTAAATAAGAGCAGAAAATTAGCCGGAATAGATACCGTTTGGCATTTTGATAATATTGACGCTTTCACCTGCTTTTAGAGGCGGTGCATGCGGTTCGCGAATTATAAGTGCATCTGATTTCGTTAACATTGCCATCATAGAACTATCTTGTTCAGAGAAAGCTCTTATCGTCTCATGCTTCGTTGCATTTGTTTCTATTATCGCGCGTAAATAATCTTGGCGATGGTCATTTTCAGCTAAATCGGAAGCCGACACCATTCGATGGAATTCATGTTTGACCTTTTTCAATCCTTGCATTTTTGCGAGAGCGGGTTGTAAAAAGATCATCGCGCAGACAAGACTTGATACTGGATTGCCAGGTAATCCTAGGACGGGAATCCGATCAATCTCCCCAAACATGAGTGGTTTTCCGGGCCTCATGGCAATTCGCCAGAAATCAACGTTCATACCGCGATTGCTCAGCACATCTTGCACCAAATCATGATCACCGACTGAGGCGCCGCCGGTCGTTACTAAGATATCATTTCCACTAATACCGGATATTATTTGCCTAAGAGCATCCCGGTTATCGGGAGCTATACCAAGCAGGACAGGTTCTCCGCCCATTGCTTTGACAAACGCAGACAATGCGATGGCGTTCGAACTTACAATTTGATTTTGCCCAATGGGGTCGCCTGGCATTACAATTTCATCGCCAGTCGCCAAGATCGCGACGCGCGGACGACGGTGCGCCATCATCCATGGAACATTCATGGCTGCCATTAAGCCGACATGTCGGGCGGTCATCCTTGTTCCGGCCGATATCAGAATATCATCTTCCGAAAAGTCTAAACCTGCTGGGCGAATATACCTGCCACTCGTAGCACTTTCGTTGATCAGCACAAATTCGCCAATTTTTTCTGTATCTTCTTGAATTATAATCGTATTAGCGCCGACTGGCACCGGTGCGCCGGTAAATATTCTGACCGCCTCTCCGGCTTTCAATGGTTTTTCGTAAGAAGCTCCAGCCGGCGCATAGCCAACAATCTGTAACTGGGTTGGAGTGTTCGAAACGTCTTCGGCACGAACTGCATAGCCATCCATCGCCGATACCGGCATGGGCGGTTGTGTTCGACGCGAGTGAATATCTTCCCCCGCAACGCGTCCAAAACTGTCGGTAATAACGACTTGTTCAAGGGGCATAGGCGAAATAGCCGCAAGAATTCGTCTTTCCGCTTCTGAGACCTGGATCATGGTGCACTGATCTTAAATTGCATCGAATGTACCAGATTTTCCACCTGACTTAAAAGTTAGACGAATGTCTGTAATCTGGATCCCGCGATCAATGGCCTTACACATATCATAAATAGTTAATGCGGCAACGGCTACGGCAGTCAGTGCCTCCATTTCCACACCCGTCTGCCCGTTAGTCTTGCAATTTGCGGTTATATTTATGGCGTTACGGGTTGGATCGATTTTAAGTTCAACTTTGGATGAAGTGAGTGCAATTGGATGGCACAGGGGGATAAGTTCAGCGGTTTTCTTAGACCCCATAATTCCAGCCAACTGTGCGATGGAGAGGACGTCTCCTTTTTTGACTTCTTTGCTTGAGATTGCAGTGATTGTGTTGCTCTGCATTAATACCGAACAGGCCGCTGTGGCGACACGGTCTGTCGAAGATTTGTCGCCGACGTCGACCATTACTGCATTGCCGTCTGCATCGATATGTGTAAGGTCTGTCATTTTGGGCTTACCTGTTCGTATTTGGATTTGCCGAACAAGAGTTCCTGGGTCGCAAAAACGATGTCCTTCTGACGCATAAGTGATTCTCCAACAAGAACACAGTGCGCACCGATTGCAGCCATGCGATCTAAGTCAGCGCGTGTATTTAATCCACTTTCACCAACCAATATTCGACCTTTCGGCGCAAGTTTCGCTAGTGACTCAGAGGTAGCCAAATCTACCTCAAGTGTTTTCAGGTTGCGGTTATTTATGCCGATAAGTCGAGATTTTATAGCATGGGCCCGTTCCATTTCTTCCGCATCGTGGACCTCAACTAATACATCCATTCCAAGTTCTTGTGCTAATGTCGAAAGTTCAATCGCAACCTCTATTTCTAAAGCAGACATAATGATCAAGATGCAGTCAGCACCGATCGCTCTTGCCTCGTAGACTTGGTAGGGATCCAACATGAAATCTTTGCGAAGAATTGGCAGGTCAGTCGTCATGCGGGCCGCTGTCAAAAAGTCATTTTGACCTTGAAAATAGGGAATATCGGTTAGAATGGAGAGGCAAGCCGCTCCCCCAGCTGCATATGCACGCGCAATAGCAACGGGAGCAAAATTCGGACGAATAAGCCCTTTACTCGGCGAAGCCTTTTTAATCTCTCCAATTAGGCCTGTGCGGCCTTCAGCAACAAAAGCTTCCAATTGGCTCGCAAACCCGCGAATTTTTGGCGCGGATGCAGCTCGCTCTATCATTTCCTCCAGCGGGCTGTTTGCCTTGCATTGTTCGATATGTTTGCGCTTATCGTCGCAAATTTTTGTTAGTATATCGCTCATGATTCGTTCGTAATCTCGACGAGTTTAGTTAATGCGGACGCAGCTTTACCATTGTCTATAGAGGCTGCCGCAACCTCGACACCATCTGTCAATGTGTCTACTTTACCTGCAATCAATAAAGCTGCCGATGCACCAAAGAGCGTAATATCGCGGTATGCCCCTTTTCGACCGTCCAGAAGCTCAAGGATAGCTTGTGCATTTTCAGCGGGCGCACCCCCCCGTAAATCGTCTAATGATGCTGTTGGAAGACCGGCGTCTGAGGGCGAAAGTTCGCGCGTTGTCACTATTCCGTTCGAAAATTCCGCAACGTAGGATGGGCCAGTGATAGTCAATTCGTCGAGGCCGTCTGTGCCATGCACAACCCATGCTCGTTCCGCACCTAGATTTCCGAGCACTTGTGCCATCGGCTCGACCCATGCGCGGGCAAATGTGCCGACTAGTAGTCGTTTGACTGAAGCTGGGTTCGCCAACGGCCCAAGAATATTAAATATAGTGCGAACACCCATTTCGATGCGGGCGGGTCCGACGTGTCGCATAGAGCTGTGGTAAGATGGGGCCAATAAAAATCCTATTCCAGCTTCCTTTATTGCCCTTTCGACCGTTGGAACGTCTGCCTGCAGATTTATGCCCAGTTCGGAGAGCACGTCTGCGGCTCCCGATTTTGACGACGCTGCGTGGTTACCATGTTTCGCGACTGGGACGCCGGCTCCTGCAACCACCAATGCTGTCGCGGTCGAGATATTGAGTGTACCTGCACCGTCACCACCTGTCCCAACGACATCAATTGCATCTTCTGGCGCTGAAACCTTAAGGGATTTTTCACGCATGATACGTGCGGCACCTGTAATTTCTTGAACAGTCTCGCCGCGAATACGCAATGCGATAAGAAAGCCGGCGATTTGTGATGGTGTAGCTTCACCCGACATCATGATATTGAATGCATTGACGGCATCCGCCTCGCTGAGACTGTTGCCGTTAACAACCGTTGAAATCAATTGTTTAAATGTGCTGCCAGCGTCGCTCATAAATTTCTCAAATCTTTTTAGTCTCGTTTGGGCAGGATATTCGGTATAAAGTCAGAGACGGGTCAATACTATGCACCGGGAAATTAGCAAATTACTCTCGCAAATCACGCTAATTCTCTGGTTACGTCTAGTCTGCGCCATTAGAATCCAACCGCAAAGTAATTCGTTTTAGGGAGCAGCGCCAATACTATGGCATGGGATGAGGAAATTCGCGAGATTCATCGCAAAAGGGAAATGGCGAAGGCTTTGGGTGGCGAAGAAGGTGTCGCACGTCAGCATTCAAAAGGTCGTTTGACGATTAGGGAGCGGATTGATGGATTGCTTGATCAAGCTAGCTTCCGCGAACTAGGTATGGGCGCTGGGAGTTCCTATCGAGACGAAAATGGCAATGTAACGGAATTCTCACCAGCCAATTTTGTCCTTGGATTTGGTAAAATCGAAGGACGGGACTGTATTATTGGCGGAGAGGATTTTACCCTTAGGGGTGGCTCACCAAATGAGGCTGGTTTACGTAAAAGTGTTTATGCTGAAGATTTAGCACTAAAATATAAAATGCCGTTAATCCGCCTGCATGAGGGTGGTGGCGGGAGCGTTACGGGCACAGGTGGAAAGAAAGGTGCACCTGCGACCGTGGGATCGCCAGTTTTCGAGGTGCCACGTTTTCGTGCTGTCGCCAAAACAATGAACATGGTTCCAGTTGCTACAGCGGCATTGGGACCTGTTGCCGGGTTGCCCGCCTCGCGTTTGGTTTCGTCTCATTTTTGCGTAATGACGAAAGATACAGCTCAAGTTCTGGTTGCGGGCCCCGCGGTTGTTGAGCGGGCGCTCGGCGAAAATTTATCAAAAGAGCAGCTTGGTAGCGCTGCTATACACGCACGTAACGGTGTAGCGGACAACGTTGCGGATGATGAGGTTGATGCTTTTTCCCAAATTCGTCGTTTCCTGAGTTACATGCCACGCAATGTTTGGGAATTGGTACCCGATAAAGATATCGGTGACCCTTTCGATCGCGTCGAAGAGGAGCTTGCGACGATTATTCCACGGGACCGCCGGCAGCCGTACGATATGCGAAAATTGATAGCTCTTGTTGTCGATCACGATAGTTTTTTTGAAATGGGGCGAAAATTTGGACCAGGGCAGATTGTCGGTTTTGCCCGTTTGAATGGTCAATCGGTTGGTATTTTTGGCAATGATTGTCGGTATTACGCGGGGTCGATGACTGCTGCGGGTGCACAAAAAGTTCGAAAATTCGTCGAAACGTGCGAGACGTTTCATATCCCAATTATCGCCCTCGTCGATGAACCCGGTTTTATGATTGGTCGTGAAGCAGAGAAAGCCGGAACCATCAAGTACGGCACGGCGGCTGTACTCGCTGTCGCTGATAGCAGCGTTCCTTGGGCTTCGGTTGTTATTAAGAAATCGTATGGCGTTGCCGCCGCGGCGCATTATGGCAACGATGCCTATAAATTACTTTGGCCCTCTGCGGAAATGGGTGCATTGCCTTTAGAGGGTGGGGTTGCGGTGGCTTTCGGTCGAGAAATTGCCGCTGCGAAAGACCCTAACGCAAAGAGAAAAGAACTCGAAGATATGATGGCCGCACGTCTCTCTCCATTTCCGAGGGCTGAGTCATTTTCAGCGCACGAAGTCATAGATCCACGTGAGACGCGACCAATACTTTGTGAATGGCTGGATCGTGTCCGGCCTTTGCTGCCGCAACTGATGGGGCAGACGAAATTTTCGATGCGACCGTAAACCTAAAATCAGGAAAAAAATAGCTCGGTTTTGTCAACAAACTGTAAGTGCTGTTAATAAATGGCTAAAAGTTTTGATAGATAAAGCTTCGACAATCCAAGAACCCTAGCTCACGACAAAGGAATTCGACTAAATTAATGGCGTTTGGCCTGGAGAGACTTTTTTTTAAAAAGCGCCTATTGTACCTCAGTGGAGGGCTGTTTGTTTTGCTGGGCGCTCTAGTCGTTGGCTATTTCAGCTTCTTTGCTCCTGGTAATTTGAAAGAAGCGCAAAATCATCGCGTTGTCGAGGCGAAGGCACATAAAAAAGCTCTAAAAGTGCCTGAAATTGTGACAGGGGGTAACGCAAAGGTTCGCGCCTACGCATTCACAACTCCTGGGACAGCCCCAAAAGTCCAGGCATCTGCTGCGACGAATTTACCAGGTTCGCGGTCAGCCTCAGCTCTTGTTTTGAAAAAAGCGAGCACGAACGCTTCAATTGGGGAAAGTAGGGCTCATTCTCCTGAGGCCCCTGTTACTCTGCCAATTACTGAACCAGGAGCGCATTCCGCCGTGGTGATTGTTATAGATGATTTGGGGGTCGACCAGACACGAACACAAAAGGTGATTGAATTGGCTGGACCGTTGACGCTCGCATTCCTGCCTTATGGTTATAATCTGGAGACTTTGACAGCAAGAGCAATTGAGAAGAAACATGAGCTCCTGGTGCACCTCCCAATGCAGCCGCAGGCCTTAGATGCCGATCCTGGGCCAAATGCGTTATTAAGGACATTAAGCGAATCAGAAATCCGCAGCCGGATCGATTGGAATTTATCTCAATTTGTTGGATTTGTAGGCATTAACAATCATATGGGCAGTAATTTTACTACGTGGGAGTATGGTATGTCCTTCGTAATGCAAGAAATAAAAAAACGAGGGTTGTTATATCTCGACTCACTCACGAGCCCAAAATCAGTCGCTAAAAAAGTCGCACGCGAATACGGCCTATCAGTTCTTTCTCGTGATATTTTCTTGGATAATGAGCCTGAGCTTGACCAAATTCGCCAACGATTGTCAGAACTGGAGGAGATCAGTCGTCGGCGCGGCTACGCGATAGGCATTGGCCATCCTTACGAAAAAACAATCAAAGTACTGAGCGAATGGTCAAAAAATTTAAATAACCGAGGCTTTAGGCTTGTCGCGCTAAGTAATCTATCAACCAACTAGACGTGCTTTATCGGCATAGTTAGCGTTTGTCCTCAGCGAAAACCTGATTTAAGAGAGCGTCGTTAATTGAAACGCCGTGTGTTGCACGAAGTGCCGTATTGTATTGCTGCAATAAGTCGTCACCCAACATGCTTCGAAGATTTTGCGCCAGCCCCCGGAAAGTATCGTATTCCTGTGTAGCTAGCGGTTCTTTTATTGCTGTTAACTTAGCTACAATGAAACGAGTGCCGTCTCGGCTAACTGCGACGTCTCCAACTTTGTTAAGACTAAAAAGTTGATTGATAAGTTCGTATGGTAATTTTGATTTCACAGGACCTGTTTGTCGCGTGAAAAATGAGACCGGTGTCAAAACGTCACCCTCAGCTTCCGGAATTTCTTTCAGGCTTTGGCCAAGCTTCAATCCATCTGCAACTTTTTTGGCTTTCGCCTCTGCCAGGTTAACCCGTTCTTCGACTTTCCACATCTTGGCAACCTGTTTCTTAACTTCAGTCAAAGGCCGCATTTTTTCAGGAGTTACTCCCGTAACACGCAGAATGAAAAAGCCGCCGTCTTGTGCCTCGATTAGCGTGCTAGTTTCCCCAGAATTTGTCGTGAATACGGTCTCGAGGAACGGTGCTCCAGGCAAATCAGTTATGTTGAGATTTTCGGCATCGCGGCCATCAATATCTATCGAAGGTATTTTTTTAACCGCTAAACCAATATTGCGACCGGCCATTTCCAGGGTTGCGCCGCCACCGATCGAATCTTCCAGTTTATTGGCCGCACCGAAGACCTGGTCTAAAGCCTTCTCATGGGCAAGTTCCTTTTTAAGTTGTTGGCGTACGTCCATGAGTTTCGCCTCTTTTTTCGGCGAAATACTCTCTACCTTGAAAACATGCCAGCCAAATGGCCCTTTTACAGGGGATGAAACACTGCCTGAAGCCAACTTAAAAACGGCCGGTGATAGTTCCTCTGGGAGGTCTTCTTGCGTGATTTCGCCGAGTTCAATGCTTTCCGCTGCTTGGTCTGCAATCTCTTTGGCCACAATATCGAAATCTTCACCAGCTCTGATTCGAACGCTTGCTTTTTCGGCGTCGGATTTTTCCGATACTACCAACTGCAGCACTTTTCGCTTTTCGGGTATGGTAAATTCTTCAGAACGTTCTCCAAATGCAGCCACGAGTTCCTCTTCCGGAATTGAAATTTGTTTCGCAAACTCCTTTGCAGATAGATCTAAATATGCGACGGCCCGAAGTTCGGGCGCGGTGAACGCCGCTTGGTTTTTTTTGTGATAAGCTGATAGCTGAGTGTTCGTTGGTTCAGGCACATTCGCCTTAGGATCAACAGTTACATAAGTGATTGACGCACTTCGAGATTGCTCGCGCCATTTGAAGATTGTGCGCGCCACCGCTTCGGGGACTTGTATCGTCGATATAATACTTTCAAGAGCCTGCATGCGTGCGATTTGGCGGCGTAAACTGGAAACATATGCTTCTTCTGTAAAGCCGTTGGCGCGGAGTAATTGTTCAAATTGTATACGATCAAAAGTACCAAGATTCCCTCGAAAGGAGGGGTCTGCGCGTATTTCGACTGCGATCGTTGCATCGCTAGCTGTTAAGCCTAGTTTTAGAGCTTCTGCGTCGAAACTTGCTTCATTTACCATTGATTGAACGACGCGGTCCCGGACCCCAAGTTGTCGTGCTTTATCTGCATCAATATTCATTCGGCGTAATCTGTCCAATTCGCGCTTGTACTGATTCTGAACATCGTTTGCGGTAATTTTAACAGAGCCGACTTCTGCGACAGTGTTTCCAAAAAATCCACCACCAAAAACGTCGCCCATCCCCCAAACTGCAAAACTGACCATGATCAATCCGATCAGCACCTTGGTGAAAATTGAAGCAACGGAATTTCGTAGGAATTGGAGCATGGTTAAATGAGCCACTCAGTTAGCGAAATTTTAAGAAATTAAGTCGAAACATGTTAGTATGATAGATAGCCTCGAATTGCGCCGCAACTGTCAAAAATGCTGGTTGTGGCGTTCTAGATTTGCTCTTAGTTAAAAAATTGAAAATTATCACTATTGATGCTTAAAAACTACAGTTCAGGCTATTATAATTTTCGAGGAATTGAAGAGAGATCATGACGATGCCAAAAGTACTCATTGCCGGCAATTGGAAAATGAACGGTAATTTAGCGACGGCGCGTGAGTTAGCGGGCGCAATTAATTCTGGTGGGAATACGCATGTTTGTGAATATCTAATTTGTCCGCCTTTTACCGCTTTGTCTGAGGTGTCGAGTATCCTTAAAGGTGGAGGCATTGGACTAGGAGCCCAGGATTGCCACACTGCTGCTTCAGGCGCCCATACCGGGGATGTTTCGATTGGTATGTTATCTGATATTGGCTGCAATTATGTGATAGTGGGGCACTCAGAAAGGCGTTCAAATCACGGCGAGAGCAACGACGTTGTAAAGTCAAAAGCAACGACAGTATTGGACGGTGGATTATCGGTGATTATTTGTGTGGGTGAAAGCGAATACGAACGTAAAGCAGGGTCTGCTTTGACTGCGGTTGAGAAACAGCTCATCGGCAGTCTTCCAGGGGCATCTAATTCCAGCAATACGGTGGTCGCTTACGAGCCTATTTGGGCCATTGGTACTGGAGCAATACCTACAATTGAGGAAATTTCAGAAATGCACTTGCACATCTCAAGTGTGTTAGAGCGTGAGTTGTCTGATCCCAACGCAGGGGAGACAAGGCTATTGTATGGCGGATCCGTAAATCCCGAAAACGCACCAGATATCTTACGTTGTTCGCGTGTAAATGGTGCTCTTGTGGGTGGGGCAAGCCTAAAGGCTACAAGTTTTCTTGCAATTGGAGAAAGTTGCCCCTAGCCAACAGTTCTTAGACAGATTAATACTCAACTAATCAGAATCGGCAGGCCCAATTCGCAATAGGTCCTTTCAATTGACTACAATAATTCTTGTTATTCATTTGCTAATCGCCATTGCTTTGGTGATCGCTGTCCTTCTCCAACGTAGCGAAGGGGGTGGTCTAGGTATTGGGGGTAGTAGCGGGGGTTCCGGACTAGTGAGCGTTCGTGGAACTTCAAATCTTTTAACACGTGCGACAGCAATACTGGCCGCCTGCTTTATGCTGACTAGCCTGATATTGGCAATTCTCGCTGGCCGTACAAGCGAACCAACGTCGGTGCTTGACGCAAACAAGCCGGCCACAACAAACTCAACACCTGGGCAGCCTTCGGTACCGCTTTCGAAATAACCGTTATTCGGGATCTAAATAAGAAAATGAAATTTGAAACCGTTAAAACCGCACGAGGGTTCTCAATCGGATCGGTTCAATGACGCGTTATGTTTTCATCACTGGTGGTGTTGTCTCCTCTCTTGGCAAGGGTCTTTCGTCTGCGGCCCTCGGTGCACTTCTTCAGGCTAGAGGTTTTAAAGTTCGTCTGCGTAAGCTGGATCCATATCTTAACGTTGATCCGGGCACGATGAGCCCTTACCAACATGGGGAGGTATACGTTACCGATGATGGTGCGGAAACTGATCTTGATCTGGGGCATTATGAAAGATTTACAGGAGTTTCTGCACGAAATAGCGACAATGTTACGACAGGCCGCATTTACTCGACCGTTATCACACGAGAACGACGTGGTGATTATCTCGGCGGAACTGTCCAGGTGATTCCTCACGTCACCGATGCTATTAAGCAGTTTGTGACTAGCGATATTACTGATGAAGACTTTGTTCTTTGTGAGATTGGCGGAACGGTTGGCGACATCGAGGGTCTGCCGTTTTTGGAAGCGATCCGTCAATTGCGAAATGAACTCGGTCGCGAAAAGACGATGTATGTCCATGTAACTTTGGTTCCATTTCTCGGTGCGGCAGGAGAACTAAAGACAAAGCCAACTCAACATTCAGTTAAGGAACTTTTAAGCGTAGGTATCCAGCCAGATTTGTTGTTGTGCCGTTGCGAGAGGGAGATTGCGGGCGACGCGCGCCGCAAGCTAGCGCTATTCTGCAACGTACAGGAATCACGGATTATTCCAGCTGAAGACGTTGAGAGCATCTATGAAGTTCCAATTACGTATCACGAACAAGGGTTTGATATCGAAGTCCTTAATCATTTCGGATTAATCGAAGAACGCGACCGTGAAGTCGATCTCTCAAGATGGAGGGGCATCGTGCACTCGATTTTGAATCCGGAAGGTGAGGTAAACATTGCGATCGTGGGCAAATACACAAACCTCATGGATGCATATAAGTCTCTTAGCGAGGCGCTAACGCATGGTGGTATTGCTAATAATGTTCGGGTAAATACGCGATGGATTGAGGCGGAGATTTTCGAACAGGAAAATCACATTCATAAACTCGAAAATTGTCACGGAATTCTTGTTCCAGGCGGCTTTGGCGAGCGAGGTGCTGAAGGTAAAATACAGGCGGCAGAATTTGCCCGCAGACGAAAAGTACCGTATTTCGGTATTTGTTTTGGTATGCAGATGGCGGTGATTGAAGCGGCGCGTAACCTTGCAGGAATTCCAGAGGCGAACAGCACTGAATTTGGCCCTTGTAAAGATCCAGTTGTCGGGTTGCTCACGGAATGGACGCGAGGCAATACGGTCGAACAGCGTGATAAAGACGCTGAATTGGGAGGCACAATGCGACTGGGAAGTTATCCCTGTCGCGTTGAGCCGGGCAGCCGAATCGCAGAGATTTTTGGCGGTGAACTCGAGATTAATGAACGGCACCGACACCGCTATGAGGTGAACGTTAATTATAAACAAAGACTAGAGAACGCGGGTCTGAAATTCTCCGGTCTTTCGCCGGATAATCGTTTACCAGAAATTATCGAATTGCAGGACCACCCTTGGTACATTGGTGTGCAATTTCATCCGGAGTTGAAGTCCCGTCCGTTCGCACCTCACCCTATTTTTAAAAGCTTTATTAAAGCGGCCGTAGATCAAGCTCGATTGGTTTAGGGTCTGGAGGTTTTGCGGCATGGCCACCCAGAAAAGCATAAAGATCGGTAACACCGAAACGGCAAATAGTCACCCGTTCACCTTGATTGCCGGACCGTGTGTAATGGAGAGCCGTCAGCATGGACTTGAGATGAGCGCTGCCCTTTGCGAGATGACGGGGAGATTGGGAATCGATTTTATTTATAAGACTTCCTTTGATAAGGCCAATCGGACCTCCAATCTTAGCCCCCGTGGTGTTGGTCTGTCGGAGGCGCTTGCGGTATTTGCGGAAATTAAGGAAACACGGGGATGTCCTGTTCTGACAGACGTACATGAGCCGGAGCAATGTCAAATTGCTGCGGAAGTTGTTGATGTTTTGCAAATTCCGGCATTTTTGTGTCGGCAAACAGACTTGCTGAGTGCGGCCGGTGCTACGAGTAAAGCCGTAAATGTTAAAAAAGGACAGTTTTTGGCGCCGTGGGATATGAAGCAAGTGGTTGCCAAACTCGAAGACACTGGTAACGAGCAAATTTTACTGACTGAACGAGGCGCGAGTTTCGGGTATAATACCCTTGTGAGTGACATGCGTTCCCTCCCAATTATGGCGCAGAACGGTTATCCCATTGTGTTCGATGCGACACATTCTGTGCAGCAACCCGGCGGGCAGGGGAAGACGTCGGGCGGGCAACGTGAATTTGTTCCGGTTTTAGCTCGCGCAGCAGTCTCTGTAGGTGTCGCTGGACTGTTCATAGAGACACATCAGGACCCTGATTCCGCACCCTCTGATGGGCCAAATATGGTGCGGCTCGATGAATTGGAAGAGCTCTTGTCACAGTTAGTGGCATTCGACAAGGTTGCGAAATCGAATCCTTATACGATTTAAAATCTAACCGACTTTTGAGGAGTAGGTCGATGGCTGCCATCGTTGACATCCATTCACGTGAAATTCTCGACAGCCGAGGTAATCCCACCATTGAGGTGGATGTTTTCCTTGAGGATGGGGCTTTTGGCCGAGCCGCCGTTCCGTCTGGCGCATCAACAGGTGCACATGAAATGCTGGAATTGCGGGATGGCGACGTTGGGCGTTATTTTGGAAAGGGCGTGCAGAAAGCGGTAGAAGCGGTGATTGGTGAGATCACTGACGTATTGTCGGGAGCAGAGGCTGATGATCAGACAAATGTAGATCAAATGATGCTGGAGTTAGATGGCACGGAGAACAAATCGCGCCTCGGTGCGAATGCCATGCTGGGAGCATCGCTCGCCGTGGCGCACGCGGCAGCAAATTCTCATAACTTACCGCTGTTTAAATATATAGGTGGCATTCGTGCTAATACTTTACCGGTACCCATGATGAATATCATAAACGGTGGTGCGCACGCAGATAACGCAGTCGATATTCAAGAATTCATGGTCATGCCGGTTGGTGCAAAGAGCTTTGCTGAGGGCCTTAGAATGGGGGCGGAAGTCTTTCATGTCTTAAAAAGTACTTTGTCTGAGGCTGGACATACTACAAATGTCGGCGATGAGGGTGGGTTTGCACCGGCGCTTAGTTCCAGCAAGGAAGCTTTGGATTATATAATGATGTCAATTGAGCGCGCAGGCTACAAAGCTGGAGACGATATATGTTTGGCGCTGGATTGTGCGGCCACGGAGTTTTATGTCGATGGATTTTATAACTTTCAAGGTGAAGGCTTGTCATTGGATGCGAATGGCATGTCGACCTATCTTGAGGAACTAATTCATGCATATCCAATAATATCGGTCGAAGATGGTATGGCCGAAGACGATTGGGATGGTTGGCGCATCTTGACCGAAAAAATAGGTAAAAAAGTTCAATTAGTCGGTGATGACTTATTTGTAACTAATTCAAACCGCTTAGCAGATGGCATCAAAAAAGGCACCGCCAATTCTATTTTGGTTAAGGTCAATCAAATTGGTACTTTGAGCGAAACACTTGATGCGGTGGCATTGGCTCATTGTTCTGGATATACGGCGGTTATGTCGCATCGATCTGGGGAAACAGAAGATACTACAATCGCTGATATCGCGGTAGCTACGAATTGTGGTCAAATTAAAACTGGGTCATTGTCGCGGTCTGATAGACTAGCAAAATACAATCAATTATTGCGGATTGAGGAAATGCTAGGAAGCGCGGCTCGGTATGCAGGAATATCAGCGATCGCTGGGCAAAATTAAAACGGTATTCTCCAATTTTTGATTAAGGACTATCGATATAATATTTAGTGTTCGAAGTATTAATTGTTTCTTCTACGGAAGAATAATCATTAATTCATGTAAAGTATTTGACGTAATACTTTAAAATAGCCATTATTACAGAATGCGATGGTTAAGCAGTGTAAATGAGCGGATCCGCCAGATAGCTGTTCCCGTGTTTGCGGCGTTGGTTGTTGGGTATTTTGCCTATCATTCCATGAAGGGTGATCACGGATTGAATGCCTATGCGAAGCTTTCAAGTGAATTATTGAAAGCGGAACATGTTCTTAGGGCGCATCGGGATGAACGTGAAGTAATTGAGCATCGAACCAATCTACTGCGCCCTGATAATTTGGATTTGGATATCCTGGATGAAAGGGCAAGAGTTGTTCTAAACTTGTTAAATTATAATGAGCTTGTAATTCTTGATTAAAAGGTAATTTCGTATTTAACCATAGTATTTATTACTAAATAACAGTATATGTAGCTAAACGAAAAAATATAGGATCTCCCAATTTAGCGTCCGATATTAATGTTATTTAAAAAATGTAACCCAAAACCTTTAGACCTAACGGTCTGTCTCCCTTATTCTTCGGCTAACAATTAAGTCGAGTAAGTAAGAATTTCTTTACAGAGTATAAAGTCGAAAAACGGAAAACTTTAATTCCGTTTGAACAATTATATAAGACTCTTAGATTCGGTAATGGAGTAGGTGGCAGATGCGGTCATCGAAAACTGCCATTCGACCTAAATTTATTATAGAATTCACTATTTTGCGGCTTATGTACAATCGATTTGATGGGTTATTAACTCGTTTATCAAATAACTTGATTTTTTAGTAATTTTTTTTTGCATTTTATTAGTTCGGTGTAAACTGGTGAGCTGAGCCAAATTGAAGAATTACGGTTCAACAGAAAATCCTGTGATTTCTGGGTTGATAGCCCTAGTGAGTAGTAACATTAAAAAGCGAATTGTTTTAAATTCAGTACATTATAGAAAGGCTGACAATGAGCGACTGGAAAAGCATTCATCTCGACGATCCGAGCATGTGGCCGACAGAGGTTGTTATTCCATTGGAGGCGAGCCATGACGATGAAAGGGGTTCGATTCAGCCTTTGTATGATTTGCCAACGAAAAGCGTTGTTATTATTTCATCGAAAAAAGGAACTGTCAGGGCGAATCATTATCATTTGACAGACTGGCACTATTGTTATGTTGCTGAAGGAAAGATTGATTATTACCACCGTCCGCATGGTTCTGTTGCTGAGCCAGATATGGTTTCAGTGAATAAAGGCGAATTATTCTTTACCCCACCGATGGTTGACCATGCGATGGTTTTCGCTGAAAACACAATTTTTTATACTTTTGGCCGCAATCCCCGTGATCAGGAATCATACGAAGCTGATGTTAGACGTATTACGCTCGT
>PBOZ01000044.1 GCA_002724555.1 Rickettsiales bacterium | reverse complement strand
GGCGGTCGTGGCGGAACTGGTAGACGCGCATGGTTGAGGGCCATGTGGGAGCAATCCCTTGAGAGTTCGAGTCTCTCCGACCGCACCATTTTACTCTAAATCCGATAATTTTGCCTTAAAGTGCAATATACTTCCAGTAATTACGGTGTTGTATGTTTCTTCATACGGCGTTGAAATAGCGATGGGCGTCCGTTCTGCGCGGAGCAAATCAAACGGAATTGTCGCGTCCAAATTGGGCCGGCACAAAAACGAAACTGGAGAGCTTTCTAATGGCTGACGATCTTGTAAAAGATGCACTTGATTATCACCGCCGGGCACCGGCTGGTAAGTTAGAAATTGCAGCCACAAAGCCGATGGCGAACCAACGCGATCTAGCTTTAGCATATTCACCGGGTGTGGCAGAAGCTTGTAAGATTATTACTGATAACCCCGCGGAGGCCGCAAAGGTTACGGCTCGCGCGAATCTTGTAGCTGTCGTGACGAACGGCACGGCTGTCCTTGGCTTAGGAGATATAGGTCCACTGGCGTCCAAGCCTGTTATGGAAGGTAAAGCGGTCCTATTTAAAAAGTTCGCCGGTATTGATGTCTTTGATATCGAGCTAGATGCAAATGAAGTTGATTATTTCGTGGACGTAACCGCTGCGCTCGAACCAACTTTTGGTGGCATTAATTTGGAAGACATCAAAGCTCCGGAGTGCTTCGAAATTGAGGCAAAACTCCGAGAACGGATGAATATCCCCGTCTTTCATGACGATCAACACGGCACAGCGATTTGTGTCGCTTCTGCAATCTACAACGGCTTACAGATTGTTGGTAAGCAGCTTGAGAAAGTGAAAATTGTTACGTCAGGTGCTGGCGCAGCGGCGATTGCCTGTCTGGATCTCTTGGTGGACATGGGCGTGCCGCTTGAGAACATCATTGCGACCGATAAAGATGGCGTAATACATGACGGCCGAAAGAGCGAAATGCATGTAAAACAAGGTCGGTATGCACAGAAGACCAATTTGCGTAGTTTGGACGAAGTCATCGTTGGTGCCGATGTATTCCTTGGCTTATCAGCACCGAACGTATTGACACCGGAGATGTTGCAAACAATGGCCAGCAAACCGCTGATCATGGCTTTAGCAAACCCAGTACCTGAAATTATGCCGGATGTGGCTAGAGAGGCGCGGCCCGATGCAATTATTGCGACTGGCCGGTCAGATTTTCCAAATCAGGTAAACAACGTCCTGTGCTTTCCGTTCATATTTCGTGGCGCCCTGGACGTAGGTGCGACTACGATTAATGAAGAGATGAAAATAGCTACGGTAAAGGCTATCGCTAGCCTCGCACGGGCTGAAAGCTCAGATGTTGTGGCGCAAGCATATGCGAATGAGAGCTTGAGTTTCGGTCCGGACTACATGATTCCAAAACCCTTTGATCCGAGACTAATCAGTGAAATTGCGCCAGCCGTCGCACAGGCCGCTATGGATAGCGGTGTTGCTACCCGTCCAATTAAGAACATGGATGAATATGTCCAGCAGCTAAACGAATTTGTGTGGCGTTCGGGCAATGTTATGAAGCCGGTCATTGACCGCGCGATTGCTGACCCGAAACGAGTAGTTTATGCGGAAGGCGAGGAGCGACGGGTGCTGCATGCAGCCCAGGTAGTTGTAGATGAGGGTATCGCCAAGCCTATTGTTATTGGCCGGCGCGGCGTTGTCGAGAGCCGACTTAAGGAGCTGGGACTGCGGATTGAGATTGATAGGGATTTCGATTTAGTCGATCCTGAAAATGATTCGAGGTATCAACAGTATTGGCAGGCCTATCATAAATTACAGGCTCGGCGTGGCGTGTCACCCGAAATGGCGCGGACGGTCATTCGGACCAGCACAACGGCGATTGCCTCCATGATGCTAAAGCTTGGCGAGGCGGATGCGATGATTTGCGGTACTTTTGGACAGTTTCAGCGCCATCTTATGCTCGTGAGACAAATTATCGGCCGGAAGGAAGGCGTGAATGATCTTTCGACGATGATCGCAATGATTATGCCGAAAGGGGTTGTCTTCATCGCGGACACACACGTTACGGCGGATCCGGATGCCGAGGAGCTTGTCGGCATGGCTGTCTTGGCATCAGAAGAAGTTCGGTTGTTTGGTGTTGAGCCTAAGATTGCATTTGTATCGCATTCAAACTTTGGAACAACGGACCTGCCTTCGGCGCGTAAGATGCGGCGCGCCGTCCAACTACTTCAGCGCCAACATCCGGAACTTGAAGTTGACGGGGAAATGCATTCGGATGCGGCCATTAATGAGCGGATGCGAAATCGCGCTTTCCCAGATAACCTTTTGGATGGAAGTGCGAACTTGTTGATCATGCCGTCGCTTGATGCCGCGCATATTTCATACAACCTATTAAAGGTGCTTGGCGATGGGCTTCCCGTGGGTCCGACATTGATTGGTGCTGCGCAGCCAGCGCACGTGATGACTGCGTCCGTGACCGCTCGTGGGCTCGTCAATATGACCGCGCTGGCGGTCATTGAAGCGCAGGCGGCGGAAACCGGCTAGGGAGGGCTAAGCGGATTTATCGGTCTGGTGATGACCATCAATTTTTATTTGCTGGTTTGGAAGGCACTTATTTCCTGGCGTTGGATAGCCGCGGGTACTGCTTTGTCTTTCGTTACCATCATAGAATTGAGGTAGTGATGGAGGTTTTTGGATTACTGGTGTTCTTTGGTCCGCTAGCGGCGGTGATTTTATGACAAATACTCCTGGGATCCTTGCGTTATGGAATGACTGTGCTGAAGAAGGCGTTAAGGAGTACGAACGCTGGTATATGGCAGAGCATCTCCCAGAGCGGGTTGGCGTCACCGGTTTCCGGTTCGGCCGGCGTTACCTTTTGGTGGAGGGTGACCGCAGATATTTCACGTTTTATGAGCTCGACCGGCCAGACATCCTGTGGTCTGACGAATACTTGCAACGCCTTGGCAATCCATCTGCCTGGACACGGCGCGTTATGCCGAATTTCCAAAATACCATCCGCACGGCGTGCCAACAGATGGCCTCCGAGGGTCATGCAATGGGTGGATATGCTGTTACAATACGCTTGAAAGGCATGTTACTCTCACCGCAAGAAATTGAAGCTGAATTTAACGATAAATTTTTGCCAAGCCTCTTAGGTGCGCAAGGCGTCTGCCATGCGCATCTTTGGATAGCGGCAGATAACCAAACGCCTTCAAAAACAGCCGAGACAGATATGCGTGGTGAGGATGAAATGTTGTCCTGGGCAATCATCGTCGAGACTGTTCATGAGGAAGACGCACTACACCTCGTTCGAAACTACAACTTTAATGGAAAGATTTCGCGGCTGGCACCGGGCGGAATACCTGAGATTGGCGTCTATCGTTTAATTGCTGTTTTGACAGAAGAAATGATGAGGGTGGAAACCTAAGCTTTATAAAAGAGAAGCTGATTATTGCGGATGCCGCGGCATTGTGCACCGGCCGCAAATTGAGCGTCGTGCGGCCTATTATTCAGGCGGTTTGCGGTGGCCAATAATAAAGTAAATGCGATGTCCGTGCTCTCCATCAGCCAAATGCTATGAAATGCTGGCCGCGCTACACTATGATAATCGATGGACCGCATGGATAAGATGGAAAACAAGGTAAAGGATGGAAAAATATGTTTCCGAATGATTTACCGGGACTAGATTTTGGTCTCGGCGAGACCGCTGAATTGATGCGCGATACGGTCAGAAATTTCGCGGCAGATGAGGTTGCGCCGCGCGCAGCGGAGATCGACAGGAGCGATGAATTTCCCCGCGATTTATGGCCGAAGATAGGTGCTCTAGGTCTCCATGGCATAACCGTTGAGGAAGAATATGGCGGAGCCGGGATGGGATATACGGAGCATGTCATTGCAGTAGAGGAATTGAGCCGAGCATCGGGTTCTGTTGGTTTGAGCTACGGCGCGCATTCAAATCTATGCATTAATCAGTTGCGCCGTAATGGAAGCGAATACCAGAAACGGCGATATTTACCTAAGCTGATCTCTGGTGAACATGTTGGTTCATTGGCTATGAGCGAGTCAGGAGCTGGTTCGGATGTTGTGTCGATGAAATTAAGTGCCGAGAAAAAGGGTGACCGCTACGTCTTAAACGGAACCAAGTTCTGGATCACCAATGCGCCGGATGCAAATGTCCTGGTAGTTTACGCCAAAACTAATCCTGAGAAGAAACAACACGGGATCACTGCTTTTATTATAGAGAAGGATTTCCCAGGTTTCCATGTGGCGCAAAAGCTGGACAAACTCGGTATGCGAGGTTCTAGCACCGGTGAGCTGGTATTTGAGGATTGCGAGGTTCCCGAAGAAAACGTTGTCGGTGGGGAAGGCAATGGCGTTAAGGTGCTGATGAGTGGGCTCGATTATGAACGCCTGGTGCTTTCTGGCGGGCCGCTCGGTATTATGCAGGCGTGTATGGATATCGTTGTGCCTTATTTGCACGAACGTCAGCAATTTGGTGAACCCATAGGTAAATTTCAGCTAATGCAAGGTAAATTGGCAGATATGTATACAACGATGAATGCTTGTAAGGCGTATTCTTATGCGGTGGCGAAGGCATGCGATCGGCACGATACGACCCGTAAGGATGCGGCCGGCGTTCTGCTATATACCGCAGAAAAGGCGACCTGGATGACGCTCGAGGCAATCCAGTCGCTTGGTGGCATGGGTTATATTAACGAAAGTCCAACGGGTCGTTTGCTGCGTGACGCCAAGCTTTATGAGATTGGTGCTGGGACGAGTGAGATCCGACGGATGTTAATTGGCCGCGAGCTTTTTGAGGAGACGAAATGATGTCGGAGAACAAGACATTGGACCCAATGTCCATCGAAGCAAGCTTGACAACAATCTATCCGAACGAATTCAAGCCGATGTGTGTGGGGCGGGAAAAGCGCAAGATTGGCGAAGCTCTGGGTCTTAATAATTTTGGCGTTAATCTGGTGACTTTGAAACCCGGTGCCGCATCTTCTCAACGCCATTGGCATTCGCATTCGGATGAGTTCTGCTTCATTTTGCAAGGAGAAGTAGCGTTAATTACCAACGCCGGTGAGCAAATTCTCGTGCCTGGTATGGCGGCAGGGTTTCCCGCCAATAACGGCGATGGGCACCATTTGGTAAACAAGTCTGATGCTGACGTTGTCTATTTGGAAGTTGGAGACCGCCCGCTAAGGGATGATGCCGACTATCCAGATATAGACATGCTGCTCCGAAACGGGAAGCTTGTCCATCGAGACGGCACGCCTTACTAAAGGTATCAATGATGACCCTTATATTTCCTTTTCGTTGCAAAACTCTTCCTCCCGCTCATGAAGCATGGCACTAAAATGAAGTCTTCGGGTCAACCGGAGGCGAGGTAATGCCGACTGTCTTAATCACAGGTGCTAGCCGAGGTATAGGCCGAGTGCTTGCAGACCAATACGAAGATGACGGCTGGAACGTCATTAGTACCTGCAGGTCGCCTCAAAATTTAAATGAAATGGCACTGGATATCACTAACGTACAACAGGTTCACGGGATCGCTGATGAATTGTCTGACACACCGATTGATGTTCTAATAAATAACGCTGGCGTAATAGGGCAACGCGATGCGGTCATTGGTAATATCGACTACGACCATTGGGAAGAAACATTTCGAATTAATACACTTGGGCCCATTCGCGTTGCGGAAGCATTGGCCGACAATGTTGTCGCCTCCGAGAAAAAGGTAATGGTTTTTATTTCCAGCATTATGGGCAGTATCGCCCAGAATGGCGGAGGGCATTACCTCTATAGATCCACCAAGGCTGCGCTCAACGCTGCGATGGTGAGCCTGTCAATGGATCTCGCGTCGCGCGGCGTAATCTGTGTTTCAATACATCCAGGTTGGGTGCGTACTGACATGGGTGGGCCGTCGGCGGCGCTCTCGGTGCCAGATAGTGCTAATGGAATACGTAACGTTATCGCCGGTCTCCGCCGCGATGATAATGGATGTTTTTATGACTACACCGGTGTCGAGATTCCCTGGTGATATTTCATGTCTGATCACTCTATTGATTTTTTCTTCGAATTCGCCAGTCCTTATGGCTATCTTGCGAGTCTGAAAATTGAAGAAGTTGCTGAGAGATACAGTAGGCAAGTGAATTGGCGCCCTTTTATGTTGGGCGCTGCATTTAAGATCACTCACAGTGCGCCGAACATGATGATACCGATGAAGGGAGACTACCTTAGCCGTGATATCATCCGCTGCGCAAAAATATTGAATGTGCCAATTACTTCCCCAGATGTTTCGCCGATGAACTCGCTAGCAGCCATGCGCGCCTTTTACTGGTTAAACGGAAACAATCCTGTGGTAGCAGTTAAGCTTGCGAAAGCCGTTTTTCGAGGTCATTGGGGTGAGGGACGGGACTTAAGTTCGGTTGAGGCCGTTGCCGCGGAAGCAGTAGCGCTTGGTGTCGATGGGAATGCATGTGTTAAAGCGATCCAGGATCCCGCTATAAAGGAAGTGTTGAAGCGCGAAACCCATACTGCTATCGAGCGCGGTGCGTTTGGCTCCCCATTTTTCTTTGTTGACGGAGAGGCCTATTGGGGTCACGACCGATTAGATCAGATCGAGTACCATCTCCAACACGGAGGCTTTTAGCAACCTGATATGGCTGCATTTCCGGGCGTTAGTTTTCTTGTACCCGTTTACAATAAGGCTCCGCATTTACACTACGTTTTGCGACAGATCTCACGCCAAACAGGGACGTTTGCAAGACAGTATGTATTTGTTGACGATGGTTCGACGGACGGATCACTTGAAATTCTGCGTAACCTCACGGTCGATTGGGAAAATACGGTAATCCATCGTCAAGAGAACAAGGGATCAGCCGGAGCAACGAACGTCTGTATAGAATTAGCAGAGCATCCATATATAAAGTTTGTCGATGCAGATGACTTAATTTCAGATTCGGCAACAGAAACCTTGCTAAGGGCCATACAAGAGAGCGATGCGTGTCTCGCTTATGGGAACGTTGAATACTACGCCGTTGAGAGCGAGGTTGATCTCACATCGGTAGTCGAAAATCCTAACACAGAAATACTCGACAATCCTCTACGGCAGGCTATGAAAAATTCGCTTTTTAATCCGACGCAGTGTCTCGCGCGGACAGAAGCTGTGAAAGAGGTTGGCGGTTGCGATGAGCGTGTCGTGCATTCTCAGGAATATTCGATGACGCTGCGTCTGGCCCAACGCTGGCCGATTATGAAAGTCCATGCGCCTGTCGCATTTATCCCGCAAGACGGAATTCGACTCTCAAATAATGAAGCGCGGCAGCTCCAACGTGTTACACGCGCACTCGCCTTGTTTTTATGTGAGCATCCGGATGTTGGGGTAGATCTTCGCCGGTTTGCTTGTCGGCGTGCGGCTGGACGTGCGTGGCATTATGCGCGGCGGCATGCGAGCGCCGGCTATGGATCACCGTGGTTCCGACGTTATCTAGCGAGCTTTGTCGCATCAGGAAGAGATGCCTCCAGTTTTATCGCTACGTGCTGCGATGCGTTCGAACTGGAAAAGAACTAAATTAATGTGCGGCATTACCGGAATAATCGACCTTCAGCGCAACACTGGGCCAGATGTCTTGGCGCGGGAGGTCGCGGCTATGAGCGAGAGATTGCAGCATCGCGGGCCAGATGGCTCGGATGTTTTTGTTGATCCTGATAAGGGCGTCGCATTCGGATTTCGCCGTCTGGCTATTCAAGATTTGAGTCCGGCTGGTATGCAACCCATGTCTTCCCCAAGTGGCAGATATATATGCGTCTACAACGGTGAAATATATAATTTTCGACAACTGAAACAGGATCTCGAAAGTCGTGGTGTCACCGAATGGCGGGGTACTTCGGATACCGAAGTCATGTTGGCGCTGGTAGAACATGATGGTGTTGAGGCGGCATTAGAGAAGTTGGATGGCATGTTTGCGATCGCTTTGTTTGATCGAGAGAAGCGTCTCGTTTATTTGATCCGCGATCGCATGGGAGAGAAGCCGCTCTTTTACGGTTGGTCTGGCAATCAATTCGTGTTTGGTTCGGAATTAAAGGCATTGACCGCGAGTCCAGCTTGGCGCGGAGATATAAATCAAGAAGCTGTCGATGCATATATGCGCTATGCATATATACCGGCGCCATACACAGTTTATCAGGGGGTAAAAAAACTTCTTCCTGGTCATATTGTGACCCTTAACCTTGATACTGCAATCGCTGGGGTGCTGCCGGCGGCCAGTGCTTATTGGAATGCGAAGAGCGAGGTTGAGACCGCTGCGAGCGAACGTTTCGATGGTTCGGAAGAAGAGATCGCCGATGAACTTGAGAAGCTATTGACTCAGTCGGTCAGCAGGCGGCTGATCTCCGATGTTCCGCTCGGAGTTTTTCTATCTGGTGGGATTGATTCTTCGACGGTGACGGCCGTTGCGCAGAATGTTTCGAGCCATCCGATAAAAACCTTCACGATAGCCTTCGATAATTCCCGCTTTGATGAGTCGGGGAGTGCCGCAAAGATTGCAGAACACTTGGGAACTGAGCATGTCGAACTATGGGCATCTGCCGACGCGCCGATTCAACTCGTGGAGCGGATGCCTGAGGTCTATGACGAGCCCTTCGCCGACGTCAGTCAGTTGCCCACGTTGCTTTTGTCAGAATTGACACGAAAGCACGTTACGGTGGCGCTTTCCGGTGATGGCGGCGACGAACTGTTTATTGGTTATCCACGCTACCTCGCAGCCGAGTCCAAGTGGAAAGCAAAAGGTGGAGTGTTGGCGTGTACTGCAAGTTGGGCCGGAATGCTGACCGAAATTCTGCCGCCGCGCGCTATAAACCGGATGACGATAGGGCCCCGTCCATGGCGGTTCGGTGATAAACTATACCGCTATACGATGGATGCCAATGCGGCCACACCCGAATCGGTTTACGAGGCGTTCGTCTCCCGCTGGCGGACAGCCATTCAGCCATGTGGCGAGCCAGTAATTGGTTTTTTTCGCCAACCGTTTGGGTATGCGAAACTGGCAGATCCTGTTGAACGTATGACCTACGCTGACACGGTTTCCTATTTACCGGATGACTTGCTGGTTAAAATCGATCGTGCGACGATGGCAGTGAGCCTTGAGGGACGAGCTCCTTTATTGGATCATGCGATCGTTCGGTTTGCGTGGCGTCTGCCGCGCATGATGCGGGAAAGCGGTTCGCTTTCAAAACGTCCGCTGCGCGCTGTGTTAGGGCGGTACGTGCCCGAAGAGCTGTTCGACAGGCCAAAACAAGGGTTTGAGCCGCCGCTGGGCGATTGGTTGCGTGGCCCGTTGCGGGCGTGGGCTGAAAGCCTCCTTTCCCAAAAATCTTTAGGGGAGACCTCTTACTTCGATCCTGTTCCGGTCCAGGCCATATGGAAAGAGCATAAGGCCGGTGTACGGGATTGGCGTTTCGAATTATGGAACGTTCTGATGTTTCAAGCTTGGCGACAAGCCTGGCGAGTATAAATTTGCTTCGACATTCGGCTCATGCCGAATCGATAGTTAGGGAGAACTGAGAATGCCCGTCATAGAATCGGTTGCGAAGCCGCGCTCTAAGGAATTCAGAAAGAATTCTGCGGATATGCAGGCGCTTGTTGATGATTTACAAAATAAGGTGCAGATCGTAAAGGACGGAGGCGGTAATGTCTCTCGTGAACGACATCTCTCTCGCGGGAAACTGTTGCCGCGGGATCGGGTAAGATCTTTGCTTGATCCAGGGTCACCATTTCTTGAGTTTTCTCAACTAGCCGCTCATGAGGTTTATGACGATGTTGTCCCCGGCGCCGGAATTATCACCGGTATCGGAAGCATCGAAGGAACCGAATGCGTTATCGTGGCCAACGACGCGACAGTGAAGGGGGGGACCTACTATCCAATCACTGTTAAAAAACATTTACGTGCGCAAGAGGTTGCTCGAGATAATAACTTACCGTGTATTTATCTAGTTGATTCAGGTGGCGCCAACTTGCCAACATGGACGGGCGTTTTCCCGGACCGCTATCATTTTGGGCGAATATTTTACAACCAGGCGAATATGTCAGCGGCTGGAATTCCGCAGATAGCGGTTGTGATGGGGTCATGCACTGCGGGAGGCGCTTACGTACCCGCGATGGCGGATGAGGCGGTGATTGTGCGCAATCAGGGAACGGTCTTCCTCGGCGGACCACCCTTGGTTAAGGCAGCGATTGGCGAAGAGGTAAGCCCAGAGGAACTTGGCGGCGCCGATATTCATTGCCGGGAATCAGGTGTTACTGATCACTACGCGGAAAACGACAGTCATGCATTGGGAATCTGCCGGCGTATCGTTAACAATCTGAACCGTGTCAAACAGCCGAACATTCGCATTCGTGAACCACGCGACCCAATTTATGAACCGTCTGAGATATACGGTGTGGTGCCAACCGATTTGAAACGACCCTACGATGTGCGTGAGGTTATTGCGCGCGTGGTCGACGGAAGTGAACTCGATGAGTTTAAGCAGCTTTATGGGACGACTTTGGTATGCGGTTTTGCCCATATTAATGGATATCCCGTTGGGATCGTTGCGAATAACGGTATTTTATTCAATGAATCGTCCGAAAAAGGCGCGCACTTTATTGAGCTTTGCTGTCAGCGCGGTGTTCCATTGCTGTTCTTACAGAACATCTCTGGATTTATGGTTGGGAAAAAATATGAGGCAATGGGGATTGCCCGGGCAGGCGCTAAATTGGTCCATGCAGTATCCTGCGCAAATGTTCCGAAATTTACGGTGATTATTGGCGGGTCTTTTGGCGCGGGCAACTATGGGATGTGTGGTCGTGCTTTCGGACCGCGGTTTGTTTGGATGTGGCCAAATGCACGAATTTCCGTAATGGGAGGTGAGCAGGCCGCCAGCGTTCTGGCGACAGTACGGCGAGATAATCTTGAGCGCCGCGGTGAGGATTGGAGCGAAGAAGATGAGTTGGCCTTTCGCGAACCGATCGTCAAACAATATGACCGTGAAGGTCATCCGTATTTTGCCTCTGCGCGAATATGGGACGACGGGATTATCGACCCTGCAGAAACCCGACAGGCCTTGGCAATGTCTATATCCGCCGCACTGAATAAACCTATTGAGAAAACAAACTTCGGCGTCTTCCGCATGTAATTGTAGGATCAATTGGGCAGAGGTTAATGAAATGAGAAACCCCGTGGTTCTGATCGAGCGCGATGACAGCGGTATAGCGACGGTGAGGTTAAACCGTCCGGAAGTGAATAACGCCTATGATCGCGATGTTCTTGAAGCTGTGGCAGAGGGATTGGGGACCTTGGCGGTGGATACGGAATTGCGTGCGTTGGTTTTGCGGGGAAACGGCCCCCATTTTCAGGCTGGAGTTGACCTCAAATTCCAAAGCGAATTGGCGACGATGGCTGCTGAAGAGAACGAGGCAATCTCACAATTGTTAACAGCACTGATGCGCGACCTGAATGCTTTCCCGGTGCCAACGATTGCTTTGGTTCATGGCGCTTGTATCGGTGGTGGGACAGGATTTGCTGCATCTTGCGATGTGCTGATTGCTAGCGAAGATGCCTTCTTTGCGGTAGCTGAAGTGAAGTGGGGTGCTCATGCCTCACCGATTTTTCCACAATTGATCGCCGCGATGGGAATTCGCAATTTACGTCGTTATGCCGTGACGGCCGAACGTTTCAATGCGCGCAAGGGGTTGGAGATCGGCTTTGTGCATGAGGTATGCCCGACTGGTGGATTGGATGCTGCATTGGCTCCAATCATCGCATGCATATTGCATAGCGGTCCGGCCGCCGTGCGTCGCTCGAAGGAGTTGGCGTTGAAAGAATCTGGGTTGGCCATTAGTGACGCACAAGTCGCCGCGATGGCCCATGAGCACGCGAAGACACGGCGCTCGGCGGAGGCGCAAGAAGGATTCAAGAGTTTCGTTGAAAAGCGGCCGGCCTATTGGCATCCGCAAAAAAGAGATGAGCAATCGGGGTGAAGCGAAATGATTAGAAAAATATTGATCGCGAACCGTGGTGAGATTGCGTGTCGCGTTATGCGGACAGCGAAGCGGATGGGGATTAAGACTGTTGCTGTCTATTCAGACGCGGATGCCGACGCTATGCATGTCGAGTTGGCGGATGAAGCTAAACATATTGGCATCGCGCGTGCGCAGGAAAGTTATCTCAACGTCGATGTAATTACGGCCGCCATCCGTGAGACAGGCGCTGACGGTGTTCATCCGGGATACGGATTTTTATCGGAAAACGCTATCTTTGCGGAGGCATGTGCCGAGGCGGGCGCTGTCTTTATCGGGCCACCGCCTTCGGCGATTCGGGCGATGGGATCGAAAAGTGAAGCCAAGCGTCTGATGGAAGGTGCCGGCGTGCCACTCCTGCCGGGTTATCATGGGGATGATCAGGAGGACGAACGCCTTATAGCGGAGGCCGAAGAAATAGGTTTTCCCGTGATGGTCAAGGCTGCAGCCGGCGGTGGTGGACGTGGGATGCGGATGATTGATAGGGCAGAAGCGCTGGTTGATGGGCTAGCTGGTGCGCGGCGCGAAGCAACAGCGGGATTTGGCGATGATACGCTTCTGATTGAAAAATACCTTTCAAAGCCGCGACATATCGAAATGCAGGTCTTCGCGGATACGCATGGCAATGCCATACATGTTTTCGAGCGTGACTGTTCAATTCAACGGCGTCATCAGAAGGTTGTGGAAGAAGCGCCAGCACCCGACATGACCGCGGAAATGCGTTCGGCTATGGCGGATGCAGCCGTGAAGGCCGCGCAAGCTATAGATTATGTGGGTGCCGGAACGGTGGAATTTCTTGTCGAGGCCGAGCGGATGGGGGCACCCGACTGTTTTTATTTTATGGAAATGAATACCCGCCTGCAGGTAGAGCATCCGGTAAGTGAGATGATCGCCGGAGTTGACCTAGTCGAATGGCAGATCAGGGTAGCCGATGGCGAAGCCTTGCCAATGAGTCAGAAGCAAATCGAAATCGATGGGCATGCAGTTGAAGTGCGGCTTTATGCGGAGGACGCATCGCGTGATTTCCGGCCTTCACCCGGCCCGCTCGATTACTTCCGAACACCGGACGAGAACGCACATCTTCGTATCGATACGGGAGTGCGTGAGGGCGACGAGGTGACCATGCATTATGATCCTATGATCGCGAAGGTCATAGGTTGGGACCGGGACCGCTTGAGCGCCATAAGAAAGCTGAAACAGGCGCTAGAACAAATCCATGTGGTCGGGACTACAACAAATTTGGATTTCCTCACTGCAATATGCAGTTGCGAAGCGTTTATTGAGGCTGACCTTGATACGGACTTTATTCAGAAAAATGCAAAAACGCTTTTTCCGGAGCCGGGCCCGGTCGAGGCGACTTCGTTGGCGCTAGCGGCGCTTGCCGAATTGATTTGGCAGAGGGAAGAAGCGGTGGAAAAAGGACGAGTCAGCGGCGATCCTTATTCGCCGTGGCACACAAATGACTGTTGGCGAGTTAATGACCGTGGATATGTTGATCTTTCGTATCGCGATGGTGAAAAAGAAATTACCGTTTTTGCGCACATGGACGGTGGAGGATACCAGATGGTGATCGGTGCACAAGAATTGGCCGTGCGGGGCGAATTTAAAGCTGATGGAAGTTTGGTTGCTGAAGTGGATGGTCACCGGTTTACTACGTCGGTTATTCGACATGGTGTGGATCGGTATGTTTGGGGACCATTTGGCACGCGCCGGCTGGAATATTTAGACCCGCATGTAGCAAAAATATCCGGGGGCAGTCTTGGCGGCCGGCTTACTTCCCCACTGCCGGGGCGGGTCGTATCGGTGGCTGTAAAGACAGGCGATTCGGTCTCGGCTGGACAGACCTTAATGGTGATTGAGGCAATGAAGATGGAGCATTCGATTACTGCATCAGCTTCTGGCACAGTCGAAACCATCCATTTTTCTGAAGGGGACCAGGTGGATGAAGGTCTTGAATTACTGACCTTAACGGCTGGTTAGTTTGCACATCGAATGACGTGAATCTCGAACTCCTCTTGACTCACTTTAGAATCAAAGGCCAATTCATGATGGGTTATTAGGTCTATGATTTAGGTGCCCAATTGTGGCCATAAGCCATTGGTATAAAGCGCGTCTTGCTATGAAAGTCCGCAACAGAGGTGTGGCGTTTTTACATTGATTCTGGTGGTGCTGAGGGAATGGTGGTTGTGACTACGTTTATCTGTCATGGATGCTTTTCGCGGTCGTGTTTATTTAAAAAATACCGCGTGGCTATTCGCCGGTGTGAGATTTTACTGCAAACCAGTAACGGCACTATACCCAATTATTAAAGGCGTAAAATTGGTTTGTGATGCTTAATATTATTAAACTTGCTGTTGGGATTGAAGACGTGGATCATTTATCTGCTGTCCAACAAAGTAGGTTGGTCGTCGAAAGGGCAAAACGGGGAAAAGAGGCACGTCTTTCACATCGAACACGAAATACGCCCCGACAAGCTGAAGAATTACTCAGAGGCGGATCTATGTATTGGGTAATCAAGGGGCGGGTGGCTGCGCGGCAGCGAATAATCGGTTTCAAGAAGGAAACGGATGAAGAAGGTCGCAGATTCTGCTTTATCCAGCTCGATCCGGAGCTCGTACTGACCGCGCCACGTCGTCACCGTGCGTTCCAGGGATGGCGGTATTTAAAAGGGGATGACGCACCTCCGGATCAGCCAAAACGAAGTGGCGAAGAAGATTTCCCCCCGGAGATGGCTGCTGAACTAAAGGAGTTAGGGCTGTTGTGATCCGAAATTTAAAATTTTGTTAATTTTTGCATTGCAGCATCCAACTCTCATCGCTATGTTCAGCCTCTGCGGTCGACGTGCTAATAGCGCGCGGCTTCTCCAGTAGACTGAAAATTCTTAAGGCCGTTACATGCTGCTGGGTTCTTTGACAAAGTGTAAAGTTTAATGTCGGAAGGGATGCGCGGTCGGCGTTGGTGTGCTTTTTGGGTGC
>PBOZ01000043.1 GCA_002724555.1 Rickettsiales bacterium | reverse complement strand
CTGCTGCAGGTGTTAAGGCGAAGTTCTTGAAAGAGATTATCCTTGGTCAAGAAACCGTTGCTGAAATCACTCCTGAATTTGCATTTGAACTGCTGTCTCATATGAAAGGTGGCCCATCTATTGAAGTGCTTCTAGATTTGGCTTTGTCGGATGATGATAAGGAGATGCGGGATCAATTTATCGAGTGGTGCGAGGCGTCCGAATGTAAAGTTACGGTTGACGCAGCGGGTAATATATTTGCACGGCGTGCCGGGCGAGAAAACGATCTGGCGCCGGTCCTAGTTGGCTCACATCTTGATACACAGGCTTCTGGGGGACGCTTTGATGGTATTCTCGGTGTTCTGGCGGGTCTCGAGATCCTTCGCACGCTGAAGGATAATGAAATTATAACCCGGAGGCCGATTGAAATAGTCAACTGGACCAATGAGGAAGGAGCCCGCTTCGCGCCGCCTATGGCAGCGTCTTGTGTCTTTTCTGGTATCCAACCTATTGAATGGCTTCACGACCTTCGGGATGATGATGGCATCCGGTTTGGTGATGAGTTGGAGCGTATAGGCTATTTGGGAAAAGCGTCCGTTGGGGGACGAGAGCTTGATGCCTATTTTGAATTGCACATCGAGCAGGACGACTTGATGGAGAAGGAAGAGAAATCGGTTGGTATTGTCACTGGCGGATATATGTCACATGCGCTGACTTGCGTGTTTCATGGCGAATGCGCCCATACGGGGCCGACCGAGATGAAGAAGCGTCGCAATGCGATGATCGGGGCCTCTTATTTCCTCGCAGCAGTTAACGACATTGGCTGGGAGTATGAACCAGTTGGCCGAACGTCTGCGTCGCGTATGCAAATTTGGCCAAACAAGTTTGGCATTCTGCCAGAATATGCCGAAGTTACAGTTGATATGCGTCATTTAGAGCGTGAGGTCACAAATGAGATGGTCATGCGGACCCGTTTAGCACTCGACGAGGCGGCAAAGAAGGCCAACGTAGATTATGAAATCACTGCGGAATGGACTTTCGGAGACGAAGTCTTCGACCCTGATTGTGCGCAATTAGTGCGTGACGCTGCGACGGCGCGGGGTGTCAGCCAGATGGATATCAAGAGCATCGCAGGACACGATGCCTACTACATTTCGCGTATTGCGCCAACTGCTTTGGTGTTTAGTCCTTGCGTTGATGGCATTACGCATAACGAAGCAGAAGACGTACCTCGGGACGCGACGAATGATGCAGTCAACGTTCTTTTTGATGCGGTAGTGGCTAGGGCGGATCGCTAAGTAAGAGAATATAAATTCCAAGGGGATCATTCATAAAAGAGGCTTAACCCTGATTTTATCTTTGGCCTGCCTCGAAATCAGTAAATTGTTAAATTGATAGCCTATTAACGTTTGGTAACGAAAATTAGAGAAGTGGCAACAGTGACGGTCTTTTGAACGATTTGAGCCGTCCTATTTCTGTAGTTTGAACGGATATAAGCGGCTGTGACGATAACCGCACTACCTGGTTAGTATAGCGAAACCCTCTGTGTGAATTCTGCTAAGTTGGGAATTAATCAATGCTCGAAACTCCATTGAATTACTGCGTGCATGTTCATAGTCACTGGGCTTGGGGCCAATAACCATGCCGGATTATGAAGCGGACGCAGCGCGCGTCTTTGATTGCTTGAAATCGAGTGGAATTGCGATCGTTCATATGGACGTTGCCTACGCCATTATGAGTGGGACGGAAGACGCGTTACGGCGTGTATATGCTGCAAAAAAGCGAAGCTTTGATCGGCCAAGCGGCGTCGTTGCGAATCATAGTACTCATTCCGAAATTCAGATTGTCGATGAAACAGCCCGCGAAATAATCAACTCAATTACAAAGGTACACAATCTGCCGCTTTCGATAATCGCGCCTTATCGCATTGACCATCCGCTTATGCAGCAGATAACGCCCTTCTTGAGAGGTATGTCAACAAAAGCTGGCACCGTGAATTTCTTGTTGAACGCCAGCCCACTCCGCGACCAAATTGCGGAACTGAGCCTTAAGGCCAATTTTCCTTTGATGGCCTCTTCAGCCAATCGATCTCAGCACGGCACAAAATATCGTGTAGAGGATATCGAGCCCGAGGTTCGGGCTGTGGCCGATGTGATTATCGACTATGGCCCGTCAAAATATTTGCAGGAAGGCTATGCCTACTCCAGCACTCAGATTGATTTTCGCGACATGACGTTGGTTCGCGAAGGCGTTTGTTTTGCTGAAATTGAGAACATCCTAAGAGAAAATTTCGACATCACCCTCAAGTAAAATCGACCAAATATTTAAAACGTTATTTTTGTGCGTTATTGCGAAGTCGATAGGAAATACATCGCGTACTTATATTGTGACTGAATGAATAAAGTTGCATGGTTAGTCTGCTTGGTCCAATCAATCACTTACTCACTCACTCACTCACTCACTCACTCTTGAACCTGCTTGTTAACGGCACTTCGATTGACGGTGTGAATAGCTTTATCTTTATTTTGAATTTTGAGCATTTTAATGTTCGGCCAGTAACCGGCCGCACCCATCAATTCTATCGTCAATACCAGTGGCTCGCAAAGTGCCCCAAAATGTAGCCTGAACGCTTGTTACAACAGGTTTACCATGGCGTTTCTCGAGCTTGTCGACGATGCCGAGGGTAGCCATGTCACCGCAGGAGAGAAAGATTGCCTCTGCTTCTGGGCTGTCGATGCGATCTACTAAATTTTCTACATCTTCCTCAGTCACAAGGTTCATATACTGAAGACGTTTCTGGGCTTCGAATAAGATCACGCCCTGATCTGCTGTGACCGTCAGACCCTGACTTTCAAAGTATTTGCGTTCTGCCTCGTTGACGTCATCGGGATAAGGCGACCCGACTGCGATCTTGGTGACGCCAAGCGCTTGGAAGGCTTTGAGCACGCTACCCATTGTTGTAACGGCGGGTCGATCCAAGCCTTTGGCAACGTGAACTTGGGTTTCCTCATGTGGGGTTTTAAGAGCACTCGCCGTGCAAGCATAAGCAACCACGTCGACTTCGAGACTGTTTAATTCTTCGAGTGCTTGGGGCAGAAACTGCTCCATATCCGTTAATGGGTCGTCGACTTTGTCCGCCCGGTAGAGAAGGCGAGTGGTGTGCACTGAGACGCCTTCAGGCGCCATTCGCCAGAATTCCGTCTCTGTAACTGTATTCGGTGATGGGACAATTAATCCAATCCGGGCGCGCCAACCATAGGGCCGCTCTGATTTATTGGGCGTTCGGTATTCCGGTGCCATTAATGACCTTCGGGGATCTCCGCCAGTTCAATAAGAATATTGCCTGTTGATTCTGGATTGATAAAGGCAATCCGGCTACCTCCATGACCGGTCCGCGGTTCTTCGTCGAGGAGTTTTACCTTCTTCTCCTTCAATTCGTCCAATGCGGCGTCAATATCCTCGACCTCAAAGCAAAGGTGAAAAAGACTTTGGCCATTCTGTTCGATCCATTCGGTGACACGGGAATCATGTGCGCTCGCGTTTGAGCTTAAGAGTTCCAGATAAGTCTCACCCACCGGATACATTGCAAGCCTTGTTGAGCCAATCTGTTCTTCGTATTCCATCTCAATACCGAGCGTATTCTCAAGCATTTTCATGGATTCCGCCATGTCGTTAACCGCGATGGCAACGTGTTCGACACGTTTTAGCTTCATCTCCACTCCCTCCCAGCTGGCCGCAAATGCACTGGTGATATAGGGTACGCCGTTCAGAAGGGAAATCACCCCCAATGTCCAATAATATCCAACATTCTGCACCCGTGAGGGGGATCGCGCTGATGGTGATCAGTGCCCTATTCATGAATCTAAATAATGCAATCCTCAAGCTGCTAACCGAAGGATTGCCGTTGGGCGAGATCATGTTTTTGCGAGCGGCCATGATTTTGCCACTCATTGTTGTCGTAGCGATGTTCCGGGGTGGCTGGTCCGAACTTAAAATTTTTAGCTGGCGCGGCCATATAGCACGGGGGCTTTTCTTGGGGTTTAGCGCTTATTTCTTCCTTCTGAGTGTAAAGTACCTTCCCTTAGGAATAACTGTGGCCCTGACTTTTGCAGCACCCCTGCTCATAACGGCAATGGCGGGACCCATGTTGAATGAAGCTGTGGGATGGCGCCGCTGGACAGCGGTTGGGGTTGGTTTTTTCGGAGTGGTTGTCATCACTCGTCCAGGTTCTGACGTATTTCAGGTCGTGGCACTTCTGCCTCTTCTTTGTGCTGTCGCCAGTGCCGGGCGGGATCTTATGACGCGTAAGATGACGGCGGGTGAAACATCACTCGCTATACTACTGACCGCCAATGTCTTCCAAGTCGTTTTCGGCCTGGGCTCGCTTCCATTCGGCTGGGAGGTGCCTGATGTGCGCTCGTTTTGGCTTATTGTCGCCTGTGTTCCCTTGGTGTTTGTCGGCCATTATACAATGATCGAAGCCTTCCGTTATGCGGAAGCTGCGGTGGCTTCACCGTTCCGTTATTCCGCCATCGTGTGGGCAGCACTGCTTGGATATCTAATATGGGATGACGTGCCGGACATGTGGAGCGTGGTGGGTACAGGGATCATTATTGCGAGTGGCATTTATATTTTACATCGAGAATTTATACGCCGCCGCCATAGTCAAACAACTGAAGCGGATTAATATTTTCGCTATCGAAAAATTGATGGAGGGCGTTATTGATGTCCGATCCGAAGAAACGACCTGGCCCGCTAGACGGCATTCGGGTGCTAGATTTTTCAATGTTCTTGGCCGGCCCTTATGCAGGCCGACTTCTAGCTGACCACGGCGCAGAAGTGATTAAGATTGAGCCGCCAGGTGGTGAGACTATACGTAGTGCACATCCGATGGTTGATGGGAAGAGCCGGTATTTTGAACAGCTTAATGCGGGCAAAAAATGTATTACACTCGATCTAAAATCCGAGGAAGGTAAAACGGCGGTCCGCAATCTCGTCGCAGACTGCGACGTAGTGCTGGAGAACTTCCGCCCCGGTGTTCTCGACCGCCTGGGTCTGGGTTATGATTTACTCAATGAGATCAATTCACAGATTATCTACTGTGCGATTTCTGGATATGGCCCAATCGGGCCTAACTCGGACCGGCCAGCATTCGCGCCGATCGTACATGCGCATGCCGGCTACGACATGACGATTTTTGAATATGCCAATGTTAGCGATCGGCCAATCAGTAATCGTAGTACTGCCGGTGACATTCTTGCGTCTGCACACGCCTTTGGTGCTGTTTCGGCGGCGCTTTATGGCCGTGAGAAATCTGGCAGTGGCGAACGCATCGATGTTACGCTTGAGGGTGGTATGCATAACTTGCTGTACTATGAGGTGCAGCAAGCGCAGGTGGAAAGCGACATTCCACCGCTTGTCTACTCGCCCGTTCGCGCCAAAGATGGCTTCCTTATGGTTGTTCCGGTTAGTGATCCAAATCTAAGGGCAATGGCAAAGGCGACGGGACGGAACGAATGGGTGGAGGATCCGCGTTATAACTCTGTCGGAGAGCGCTGGAAATATTGGAATGATTTGATGGGCGAGCTAGAGGAATGGGCGCTCGGCTATACGGCTGAAGAGGCAGAGAGAATGTTGCTCGACGCGGGATGCCCAGCTACCCGTTATCAAACAGTCTCAGATGTTGTGAAGGATGAAGGATTGAAGGCGACGGGCGGTCTCGTGGAGATTAATGACGGCAGTGAAAAGTTTTTGATCGTGAATAATCCTATGCGCTACCGCAATTCCGATGTTGGGCCGAAGCTGTTTGTAGATGGCATTGATCAGCGGAAAGATGAGATACTCGGAGGGAATAGCTAGAATGAGTGAAGAGTTGCCGCTCCTACCTGAAGATGTTTCCTGGGAAGCGGCGCAGGCTCAGTTGGAAGAACTCAACCTTAGCGACGGATTGCCACTCGTACCCCCGACCATGACGCGTTACGAATCAATGGTTGCCGGGCGCGGGTCACCCGAGGAGACATTTGGTTACTTAATGCCGCTTATGGGGAATTTAACGCTCGGAACGGCGGCTTATAACTGTGTCCTGGCAGGATGCAGGCCGGAAGAGCTGCCGGTGGTATTGACGGCCGCTGAGGCATGTATGGCTGACGAATTCAATTTACTCGGCTTGCTGAGCACGACGGGGACGCCGACAGTCGCTGTCTGTATCCATGGCCCCATTGTGGATGTCCTTGGTATCAATGCCTACGGCAATATTCTGGGTCCAGGCAACCGGGCAAATGCCTGCATTGGGCGTGCCGTCAGCCTCATTATGCGAAATGTTGCGGGGGCACGTCCGGGTGTGGCAGATATGGCGACTATGGGACAGCCGGGTAAATATACGTTCTGTTTTGGAGAAGGACGGCATGACGCTTTCCCATCCTTGCCGGAGCGAAGGGGCTTCATAGCAACCGATAGTTGCGTCACAGTGCTTGGTGTTTCTGGTACCGCCGAAGTTTTGCCGACTGGGACTAGTGACAGCCCGGAATGCGTCTTGGAGCCGATTGCTGTTGCAATGAACTCTAACATCGATGTAACCAGTCTGACCCGCAAACCGCAACGCAATGAGCAGGTCTTTTTGATGCCACCTGAGATGGCAGATATTCTTGCCAATCATGACTGGGATTTGTCGCGAGTTCAGGCCTATCTGCAAGGTTCTCGGCGGGCTTACGGATATATGGGAGAGACCGATCTGGATGAACGACCGTTAGCACCTGCACCAGATGATATTCATCCAATTATCACCGGCGGCGTCGGTATTAAGATGACGCACACCCCGCTCTGGGCCGGCGGCTCGAGAATGGTAACACGTAAGGTAAGAGAATTTTAGCGGTTATATTCGGGCTTTAAACTTTAAAGGCACCCTATTCTGCTGCGATCTGACCAGCAGCGATGGCTGCTTTTTTAGCTGCTCGTTTTTTCTTCCAGCTCATGTCATGATTGATGAAGCCATTGGGTTCAACGAATTCGTGATGAACATGGCGTTCCTTAAAAGTCCATTTCAGATAGCCCACACGGCGGATGCAGCCATCGTTTTTGTTACTAGCCATGACGAATGCGGTTGTCGGGCACCAAATCAAATCAATTCCAGAGAAATTTATATACCGATAACGATGGAGATGTCCCGAGGCGACGAAGCGCACCCGGTATGCACAAAGACGTTCGATTAGGCGGGCGCGCGGCTCCGCGATCAGGCTCCAAGGGCTACTCGGTTCGTCTGGCATTTCCGCAAAAAGTGGTCTGTGAAGAAAAACGCCGATTTCCCGACCACTTGCTGTAGCACAAGCATCTTCCAAATGAGCCCATTGTAGTTCTTCCGATTGCAACCCGCTTCCCAGAACTTCCGTATTCAATCCAATAAGACGCCAATCTTCGATGTCGTGAACAAAACGATCATCGCCAAAATGTGTATGCCAATGTGTGATCCTGGCCTCAGAGATTGGTTTTAAGCGACCGCCTGTAGTGCCAATGTCGTGATTGCCGGGTATTGCTATCCATGGAATTCTGAGATCATCGATTGCGTCTCTAATGTGCTTCATTGCTCGATCATCCATCGTGCCGTTGAGAGAAATATCACCCGTATGGATCAATAAGTCTGGTTGCAAAGAAGCCATTTCCTCAGAAAATATCTGCCAGTTATCAGCAAAATACGGGTGGACCTTACAAAGATGAGAATCCGAAACCTGAACGATTTTTTTTGGCATAGATTTTTTTAGAACTAACCTGTGAAGATACACATTAAAGTAAAATAATAGTCTTTTTCCATGTTAATTTTTCAAAATAAACTGGATTGCCGTGTGTTTGCACGCTTCAACTAAGCCAAGAAGCTCTTTGCTTTTTTATCGTAGGTGCGCACGACGCTTACGATAGAGGGCAAGGCAAATCGTAGCTATGCATTTTGCTGGATGGCGGCCTAAACTGCTGGAAACTAAATTGGTATTAACCAGATCACAAAAGAAGGCTCTTCGATGGCAAATCCCTTATTATTCACCCCGATGACGATACGCGAAATAGAAATGAAAAATCGTGTTGTTGTAGCCCCAATGCATCAGTATGCAGCGGAAAATGGATTTCCAACGGACTGGCACCTGATGAATATCGGCCGTTTCGCGGCGGGTGGTGCGGGGCTTGTTTTTGTCGAATCCACCAAGGTAGACCGGCGCGGGTGTGGTACCGTCGGTGATACTGGACTTTGGGATGATAAATTCATCCCTTTTTTTAAACGCTTGTCAGACTTTATCCGAGCGCACAACGCTGTGCCTGCAATTCAGCTCGGACATTCAGGACGAAAGGCACGGCGTTTTCGCCCATGGGAGGGGGGTGCGCCGCTGATGGAAGCGCCAGAGGGGTGCGTCGATTGGGAAAAATGGGAGTTGGTCGCGCCGAGCGCTTTGCCAGGTGGTCGGGATGACCCGGAACCGCGTGCACTTTCAAATGCTGAGGTCAAAAACCTGGTCAGCATGTGGGGCGAGGCAGCCCGGCGTGTAAATGAAGCTGGGTTTGACGTTCTTGAGATACACGCTGCCCATGGTTACCTGATTCATCAATTTCTCTCGCCATATTCGAATGTCAGGAACGATGAGTACGGAGGGTCTGAAGAGAACCGCTTTCGCTTTGCAATTGAAGTCGTGGAGGCCGTTAGGGCGAACTGGCCAGACCGCAAGCCATTATTTATGCGGTTGTCGGTTGAGGATAACGCAGGTTGGGGCCCAGAGGAGAGCGTTAGACTTGCAAAGCAAGTTGGGACAATGGGTGTTGATGTCATTGACTGCAGTTCGGGTGGTATGAAGGGAAGTCCCGTTGTCGGTGCGGATATGCGCCCGGGCTATAATTATCAGGTACCCTACGCAGAAAAATTGAAAGCAGAGAGCGGTGTTATGAGTATGGCGGTCGGGATGATCGTTCATGCGGATCAGGCCGAGGAGATACTTCAAAAAGGTCAGGCAGACCTTGTCGCGCTGGCACGTGAAATTCTCTATAATCCAAATTGGCCGATGGATGCAGCTCGCAAGCTAGGTGTTGAGAGAGATTTTGGCAGTGTGCCGCCGCAACAAGCCTATTGGCTCGAAAAACGCGCGACTTCAATAACTAATATGATGCCATCCACCTATCAGGTTGGGATTGAAGGTAAGGGCTAGTAGCTGTCAAATTTAGTTTAGCGTGGCACTACATAGTCGATGCTGTTGCGGTCCCAGGTATTGTTTGTGATGCCGGCGTCACGCAGGTATTGTTTTTGAAGTTTCCCTGTTGGTGTTTTGTCCAAAGTATGGACAAATTCTATGTACCGCGGTACCGCATACCTGGGCATACGTTCAACGCACCAATCTAAGATTGAGGTGTACTCGGGTGCGTTGCCAGTCGCAACGATGCAGGCCTTTACCTCGTCCTCGCCGCCAGCGTCTTGGTCATGTACGCCAATAACGCAGCTCTCAGCAACTTCCGGATGGCCGTTGATCACTTGTTCAACCTCAAAGGCGGAAATGTTTTCGCCACGTCGTCGAATACAATCTTTGATACGGTCGATGTAAAAGAGGCGACTTTGTTTGTCGAACCTGCCTGCATCGCCGGTATGGAACCATAAATTCCGCCAAGCCTCGATAGTCCGTTCCGGCATCCTATAGTAGCCAGCCATAAAACAGGCGGGATGCTTTGGACGAACGACAATTTCACCAACCTCGCCGGTTGGCATCTCTTCGTCGGTTTCATGGTCGACAATGCGGACTTCGAAAAAATCCTCAATAATAGGGCCGGCACAACCTGCCATGATAGGGTCACCTGGAGTGCCGTAGGCTGGGAGGTTACATTCGGTCATGCCGAAGCCTTGGCGCAGCTCAAGCCCAAACCTCTCCTCAAAGGCGGCACCCCAGTCCTCACCGATCGGAACAGCGAGCATGGTCCGCAATTTATGCTCCCGGTCATGAGGAGTTGGTGGCTGACGGAAAATAAACTCTGGAATGACGCCTAGACCGTATGTCAGTGTTGCTTCGCTTCGCCGAATGTCGTCAAGCCAGCTCGTAGCAGAAAAACGGCGGATGATGTAAGCGCTAGAGCCGTATACCAAGCACGATGTTAATTGTAATAACAGCCCCATCGCGTGGAAGAATGGCATGCAGATAAACATCCGATCTGCCGGTGTCATCTCTAAATTGCGTCCAGATGCAAAGCCAAACAAGATGCAATGTGCGTGGGGCATCATAACCCCTTTCGATGGGCCCGTTGTCCCAGAGGTGAACATAATTGCGCATATGTCGCGTGCTTTCGCCGGCACGATATCGGCAGGATTGGGGTCCGTTGCTAAAAGGTCTTCAAATTGAACACTTTGCGTGCCGGGCAGCGGGGCACTAGACCCCTCAACGGTGACTGTTGTTTCTATTTCAAGGCCATCAATTGAGATTGTATCAAAGGCAGCTCTTAATTCGTGACCGACAACCACCATTCTGGGCTCAATATTGCGAACCTGATGCTCCAGAAAGGCGCCTTTAAGTTCTGTGTTAATGGGAACGAAAATTGCCCCCCGTTTTTGCACGGCGATCATCGTAAGCAAGAAGGCTTTGCTGTTATGCATAAGGCAGATAACGCGATCGCCCGGAACAACACCAAGCTTGGCCAGTGCGGAGGCAAGCCTATTTGTTGCGCTTTCTAGTTCCAAAAAACTGAGGGTGTCTCCTTCAACAAACGTGCAAAAGTTACGATCACCATATTGTTCTGCCCGGCGTTTGACGAGTTCATGAAACGTCCAGGATTCTCTTGGTATTTCCATTACGGTTTACCCTCTAGATAATTCCTGCTTCAAGTCCGGCAGCCATCGCCATTCCAAGTTCTTCGCATGGTCCGACGAAAGCTTCTTGCCAGTCACCGCGCATGACCAGAGGCTCCTGCACGTTCTTCCAACGCAATCCTGTGACGATTGACTCGACACCCCGGCGCGTTCCAGTCCCATCATGACCGGCACGTATGTATAGAGCGTAAGGTGTGCCTTGCTTCTTTTCTAGGCAGGGATAATAAATGCGATCGAAAAAATCTTTTAAGGCGCCGCTCATGTAGCCCAAGTTCTCTGTCGTTCCGAGTATAATCGCATGCGCCTGCATAACATCGTTAGCATCCGCGTCAAAAGGACGTTTGGCTACCACGTCGACCCCAGATAAATTAGCACTGGAGGCGCCGGTGATCACGGCATCAAAGAGTCGCTGCGTGTTTAAGGATGGGGAGTGCGCGACAATAAGAAGTCTTTTTTGGGTCATTGTTAGGGAATAAGGTCGGCCAAGCTTCACGTAAAGGCAAGCCGGAGTAATAAAGGATTTATTGTGGGACGAATAGACAGAGGTGTGATAGTAGGCGGAATTGCTTTCATTTTTTTGTTTATATCGTTACCGACTATCGCAGCCGACGTTGTACGTTTTGTGGCTATTGGCGATATGCCGTACACAGACGCGCAAGCGATGGACCTGGAAATCGAAATCAAACCGAAAATTCGCGCCGGTGGTTTTCCCTTTGCCATTCATTACGGCGATTTTAAAAGTGGGGGTGACGACTGCAACGACACTGAGTTACGGGCATCTTATAAACAGGTCATGGATTTGCTGCCCGGTCGCGTATTTTTTACGCCCGGTGATAATGATTGGACGGATTGCGACCGCAATAGATTGGCTCGACCAATTTCGGAACTCAAACGTTTGGCGGAACTTCGGAAGGTTTTTTTTGGTGAGCCATTATCTATTGCCGAGAGCATGCAAGTGCGGAGGCAGAGGAGTTACCCCGAAAATGCAATGTGGCGCTTCGGTGGCATTCAGTTTCTAACGTTGCATGTTGTTGGAACGAACAATGGCCGTATTGAAGTGAAACAAGATGATGTGACGACTGCTATAGCGGCAGTTTGGGCCCGCGATACTGCTAATGCGGACTGGTTAAGGCGTGCAATAGAGGGAGTTGAAGGCGACCAATCTATTGAAGCTGTTATTGTTGCTATGCAGGCCGATCTCACAAAGATTAACTGGGATGAACCTTGCACCATGGATAATCCTCATGCCTGTGATGGATTTATGGCACTGCGAAATTTGCTAATATCCTGGAGTGCCAAGCTTGAGAAACCCATGCTCGTCATTCACGGTGACACAGGGGACTATTGCGTCGACCGGGCGTTCGGGGGAAGTACGGCACCGTACCTTTGGCGATTAAATGGAGCTGGGGATTATACGTTTGATGCCACGGTTATCGAATTTCGATCAGATGAGGTGGATAGACCATTTCGGTTCCGTCGGTTGTTGAATAACGATGTTCTGAATAATGAGTGTTAGCGATTTAGGGAAATGCTGATGGCTAAGAAATTTCAATTTGGATTAGCTTTGCGCACACAATATCCGATGGAAGCGGATATAACCCAAAAATTTGAGGACTTGCTCGAAGTGGTGCGTTTATCCGATGAGCTTGGCTATGACTCTCTGACTAAGACGTCGCATTATAGCACTGCCCCGTATCAGGCATTTCAACAGTTCCCAATTCTAGCGCGGTTATCGGCCGAGGCACCGAACATGCGTCTGAATGCCGGTATCATTCTACTATCTTTGCAGAAGCCTTTAGATATTGCAGAGCAACTCGCTACGATCGACGTAATGTGCGGTGGCAAATTGATCGTCGGGGCAGCGCTTGGGTATCGTGAAGTTGAGTTGAAGGCGTTTGGTACCAACCGAAGCGAACGCGCGAGGCGGTTTGAAGAGAATTTGATCGCAATAAAACGCCTTTGGACCGAGGAAGTAGTCGACATGTGCGGTTCTCATTTTGAACTTGACGGTGCGACATGTCTACCGAAGCCATTACAAAATCCATATCCACCAATTTGGATAGGCGCGAATGCGGATCCGGCAATCGAACGTGCGGCCCGTATGGGAGATTGCTGGTATATCAACCCTCATAGTGAGATATCGACAATCGTTCGTCAGATGGAAATATATAAAAAAGCCCTTGATGCGGCAGGCAAACCCTTCCCCGACGAGCTTCCTATGCGGCGTGAAGTTTTCGTGGCACCGTCGAAGGCTGAAGCACTTCGGTTGTGCGGTCCGTACCTCGCGGGCAAATACGAAAATTATATTGATTGGGGACAGAGCGATGAGCTGCCAGATGATGACAGCAAATTTGATCAAGCCTTTGATGATTTAATTGGAGACCGGTTTTTGCTTGGCTCACCTGATGAGGTCGCGGAGCAGATCATTGATTTGCACCGAAAAGTTGGAACGAATCACCTCATTATGAGCATGGATTGGGCGGGTATGCCGCAGGAAGTGACTTTGGATTGTATGCGTTTGTTCGCTGCCGAGGTAGCGCCCAAAGTTAGGAATGGTTTGTAATGCGACCCTAAATAGTGATCAGGCAATTTTTATCAATTGCTGAGTGGTTCCGAATGTCGGTCTCAAACCGGTATCTCTTTAATGCGGAGTTTATGTTTTTGTGAGTCAGACTTCTTTCTTGGGGCTGCATAATTTTTTAAAATATCATCATTTGAATATAAAATTAAATATTAATAATAAACAATGAATTTATAATAAATAATGATATTATAATAATAATTAAATAAAAATATTTAATATATACTATCTCATAGATATTTTTACTAATGTATCGAGTCGTTGGCGGACGTCGTCGATATTCTTCATAGGCACCAGATGTATGACTTGCTTTACGCCCAAGTCTTCGTATCGAGGAAAGAGTTCCGCTTTTGGCGCTTGGTTTGGCAATGTGTAGATGTCTATGTCGCCTCGGTTTCGTCCTGCTTCGGCAAGGAGTTCATCTAGAAGCGCAATCTTCTCGGGTAAATCTTCCGGCATCAGGCTTGCGCCCATCCAACCTTGTCCGAGTTCGGCAACACGCCGGAGTGCGGGCCGACTTTCTCCGCCAAAAAATATCGGGGGATGCGGATTTTGAACCGGCTTTGGACTTTGGGTGCAGTTGGGGAGTTTATAGAACTCACCTGTGTAAGATGGCTGCTCCATTGTCCAGAGCGCTTGCATGACTTTTATATAGTCACGAGTGCGGGCACCCCGACGTTCGAATGGAACCTGCAGTGCGTCAAACTCTTCTTTAAGCCAGCCGGCACCAACACCAAAGATTACGCGCCCATTTGAGAGAAAATCGACGTCGGCAACTTGTTTGGCGGTATATACCGGATTGCGTTGCGGCACGAGGCAGATACTTGAACCCAGTTTTACATGACTGGTATTCGACGCGATGAAACTCAAGGTTGTCCATGGTTCCATCATACCGTGGTCAAAGCCGTGAAGCTTACCGTGGTCCGCATAAGGGTATTGAGACTGGTATTCCTCGAAGAAGATGACGTGCTCTGGTGCCCAGATCGATGCGAAGCCCCGTTCTTCAATTGCCCTAGCGGTTTCGGCAATTAAGTCGGGCGGGGTAATTGCTGAACAAGGCATTACGATTCCGATGTCCATATAGTTTTCGCCTCCAGTCGTTTGATCGCTAGATCTATAATAGGTCGAGAACTGAAAAGGATGAGGGTGAATGACTAAGGTCGGATTTATTGGCGTTGGTTTAATGGGACACGGCATGGCGGAAAACCTGATGAAGTCAGGAAATAATTTGACGATCATCGCCCATCGCAATCGTGCACCAGTAGATGACTTGGTAGGAAAGGGCGCGCTGGAAGTTGAGACCTTGTCGAGCCTGTCGCATGCGAGTGAAGTAATATTTTTATGTCTCAGCGACTCGGAAGTTGTCGAAAACGTTATCGCTCAGTTAAAACCTGATCTGCGCGCAGGACAAACCATCGTTGATGCGACGACGGCATGCCCGCAATCGACTATGCGGGTTGATCAGGAACTAAGAGTTATTGGTGTTGATTTCGTTGACGCGCCGGTAACAGCCAATCCAGAAAAGGCAGCGCTCGGTGAGTTGACAAGCCTAGTTGGTGCAGAGGAAGGAGTGTTTAATCGGGTTAAACCATTAATTCAATCCTACAGCACAACTATACTCCATTTCGGGTCAACGGGTATGGGACACACCGCAAAATTGATGAACAATTTCGTCACCCAGTCAACGGGCCAGCTCTTAGCTTTGTCCTACAGCATCGCGCGACAGGCAGGTGTCGATTGGACAAAACTACACATGGCCATGTCCGGCGGAGCTGCTAAATCCGGTACTTTTGAAAAAATGATCACGCCGGCGATGCAAGGCAACTATCGAGGGCATGAATTTTCACTTTCGAATTCCTGGAAAGACATCCGATACTTTGCCGAGTTTGCTGAGAGTCTGGGGCGGAAGACAATGCTTGTAGACGGTGTATTGGATTCACTAAAACGCGTCAACGACGCCGGTTTCGGCAACCACTATGTCAGCGAGATGCTCGATCCTGCAGTGGATAGAAAATTGAATGAGTAAGCTTGCCGTGTTTAGGTTCTGAGAGTTCGGAGAATATTTAGCCAGAGATGCAAGTTACTCCTGAGAATGCAGCAAAGCTTACTTTCCCATTAACTCAGAGAAGTGACGGATGACACTCCGCAGTCCCTTCTCATTGACTGATTTTATGGCCTCTTGTATCGGCATCCATTTACGTCGCCGTTCGCCTTCTTCCGGCCAAATTTCGAGTTCAAAATTTACATGCATTGCGTAAATATCGACTTTATAAATTGGTCCGTTTTTCTTTTCCTTTTTACTATATGTGTAATCACCAATTTTTTTAGTTGAAACCGTGCCGTTGACGCCAGCTTCTTCGAGAGCTTCCTTGGTGGCAGATTCTCTAGGCGACATTCCATCTTCGATATGACCTTTTGGGAGTATCCAGCGACTGCTGCCGACAGAAGTTATAAGTAAAACCTCGAGGTCCTTGCCCTTGTTCCTATATGGGATAATCCCTGATTGGGCTACAAATGTCTCTTGAGACGCCATATGTTTTGACGAAATCGCCTCAGCTTGCCATCTTGCGACGTTCCGTGAAAACTTTGGCGTGAGGCAGAACTTCGTCGATTATTCGGCGAGATTGCGCCATCATTTCCTCATCGCCATCGCCGAGGGGGCGAAGGATGAACTTGGAAAGTCCGTGTGGAATATAGCTCCAGATCATCTCAAGAATATCTTCTGCGTCGCCGACCGCCATGCCGGTTTTTGGATCCCGGCCACTGCGTTTCTCAAAAGCAGATGCGGCTTGCTGCACGATGGGATCATCCCAGGAGCCGAAGCGGACACCGAAACCCATGCCCATGTGATCTGGGTCCATGTGTTTACCCTTCTCCTTGGCGTACTGCATTATGTCGGCTACAACTTTGCCTGCTTCTTCAGGAGTTTGGAAAGATGCCTGCCATCCTGTGCCATAGTTGACGGTTCGCTCAACCGCAGCTCGAGCGCTGCCACCGATCCAGCAGGGAAGCGGATCCTGGGCCGGGCGAGGAGAGATCGTTGCCTCTGTGTATTGAAAATGTTTTCCCTCAAAGGTCACTTTTTCCTCTTTCCAGAGGCGTGTTATGATTTCCAGTGCCTCGTTCATTCGCTGGCCGCGGGCTTTGGTTGCTCGACCGCTAGCAATCCAGTCGCGCGATCGGTTGCTGCCAAGGCCAAAGGCAGGAAGCAGACGACCGTTAGACAGGTAGTCGATGGTTGCACATTCCTTAGCCGTGATAAGTGGGTCGCGAATGCCCAAAGATGCGACGTTCATGCCAAACTTTAATTTTTTTGTGGCACCCGCCAGGGCAGCCATGGCGCTCATGCATTCAAGAAATGGCTCACGAGAGACGAGGCGGTCTGTCTGCCAGATGGAGTCGACGCCTTCGTCGTCGCACATATGCACCCAGTCCCAATAACCACCAGCGGATGAAAAGGTATAATTTGAAAGGCCCAAGCCGATACCTACCGTCATGACAATCTCCCATGCTCAAATCCGGCACGCCGCCGGTGTAAACCTGTTTATTCGGCAGCGCTTGGCACGTTAAGGCCAGGGCGCACGAGCGTACCGCGTCCCTGATTTCTGCCATTTCGCCGGAGGGGGGTCTCCACAATCGGTGTGACTGGTGCTGCGTCGAAAGAACGTGTGCGTTGTATTTCGGGCGCGTCTCCGTAAAGCGTTGTGCGCTGTCGTGGTTTGCGGCCCGCACCGCGGATGATCACTTCCATTTGTATCGGTGGCATCTCCTGGCCGTGTGCAGCACCGGCTGCACGTGTGATCGTCTCGTTCATAAGAGTTCCGCCAACGTCATTACAGCCAGCATCGAGGCAAGCTGCAAGACCATCAGCGCCGAGCTTCACCCAAGAAGTTTGTATGTTCGTAAAATACGGATGTAATGCGATGCGCGAGATGGCGTGCATCAACAAAGTTTCGCGCCAGCTGGGTCCCTTGCGCGCGGCACCTTTCAAATAAATAGGGGCCTCCATATGAACAAAGGGCAGTGGGACGAGTTCTGAGAAGCCATTGGTTCGCCTCTGTAGATCACGAAGGCGCAAAAGGTGACGCGCCCAATTAACTGGACGCTCGATATGGCCGAACATGATGGTGGCGGTACTGCGAAGGCCAAGGCCGTGCGCCGTTTCCATTACTTCAAGCCACTGGTTCGTGTTGATTTTGTCAGGGCAAAGCGTTGCGCGGACTTCGTCATCTAGAATTTCCGCAGCGGTCCCAGGCAAGGTACCCAGGCCTTCGTCGCGCAACATTCCGAGATAGGTGTCTAGCGTTAGATCAAGCGTCTTAGCGCCTTGAAAAACTTCTAGCGGTGTAAAGGCGTGAACGTGCATCTCGGGTAATGCTGATTTAATAGCCCGCAGAATCTCTAAATAGGTCTCACCGGTATAATCTGGGTGAATGCCTCCCTGTAGGCATACTTCAGTTGCTCCGCGGTCCCAGGCTTCTTCGGCCCGTCGGATAATCTCACCCATCGCTAAATCGTAAGGTTTGCCACGCAGGGCCTCATGGGTTTTGCCCTTTGAAAATGCGCAGAACTTACAGCCAAAGTAGCAGACGTTGGTGTAGTTGATATTCCGATTAACAACGTAGCTAACCGCATCGCCGTTGACCCGTTGGCGGATATTGTTCGCTACACTTGCGATTTCGTCGACTTCGCCAGAGCGCGCGGCGAAGAGACGAATTATTTCGCGTTCTGTGAGGTCGTCACCCTCATCCCCGCGCGCAAGAATATCATTAAGCTCAGAGCTTGCGCCAAGGTCTGGTGCAATCATTGGCATTGGTATCGGATTGCCCTCGCCTATCCCTGGAGACCAATTGTCCGTTCGCGCTAGGCCATCGCTATCGATCCGCCTTAGGATCTCTGAGCGGAAGGCAACGTCAAGCCAAGTTTCACCATCAAAAATATATTCGGGATATACAGCCAGCCGCTCAACTAAAATTTTGTCCTGCCGGGCGGTCGCTTGCGATAAAGCAGCCAGGTGCGGCCAGGGTGCTTCCGGATTGACGTGATCGGGCGTGACTGGCGAGACGCCGCCCCAGTCATTAATGCCAGCCGGAATAAGGTCAGCTGCATTCTCGCCACTTAGGTTCGGTGGGGCCTGTATCGACATCTTCGGGCCAAACAGCAGGCGTGCAGCCGCAATCGTCCATTGTAGATCCTCAAGCGAGGGTTCTGGCGCCTTGGCCATTAACGTATCTGGCTTGGCCCGGAAGTTCTGTATGATGATTTCTTGAATGTGACCATAAAGGTCGTTCAGGTCCCGAAGCGCTAGTAGGGATTCAATACGTTCCAGACGTGTTTCACCGATCCCAATTAAGATTCCGCTTGTGAAAGGCACTCCTTGCTGCCCCGCTTCTGCCATGGAAGCGATACGAACTTCAGGATCTTTATCTGGCGATCCGTAGTGACAGTGACCTTTTTGTAATAGGCGGGCTGATGTACTCTCTAGCATCGCCCCCATACTGGCGGAAACTTCGCGTAGTGCAGCGTAATCGTTTGCCTCCAACACGCCTGGGTTCAAATGTGGCAGAAGCCCAGTTTCTTCAAAAACTAAAAGAGCCATTTCGCGAAGATATGACAATGTCGTTTCGTGCCCGAAGGAGGCCAGCGCATCTCGCGCCGCTTGATAGCGCAGTTCTGGTTTATCGCCGAGCGTGAATAACGCTTCTTTACATCCAGCTGCCGCCCCATCACGGGCGATTTCTAAAACTTGTTCTGGTGAGAGGAACGCCTCCTCAAGATTTCGGGGTGGTTGTGCGAAGGTGCAATAATGGCAGACATCGCGGCATAATTTGGTGAGTGGGATGAAAACTTTACGCGAATAAGTGATCGTTCTGCCAAAATGCAGGTCACGCAATTCGGATGCTTCCACCATCATTTGGGAGAGATCGGTCCGTTTGGCGAGCAAACGAGCTGCGTTTCTTTCTGGACGCTTATATTCTGTGGGTTTGGACATACTTTGGTTAATCTTCGCCGTTTTTGGCCATTGTTTATGAGTTCTCGTCTAACAGTCGCCTGCGGATTCCACTCAAGTCAAGGAATGTGTGAGTTTCGCTTTGCGCGTCAACAGCGCAATAGGCGATTAAATCGTCTGGTGTATCGATATCGAAGGAAATTCCCTCTCCCTTTATGGTCTCTAGGTGCGCACCAGTGTTTCTTGCAATTTTCTGATGGCGTGCAAAGCTGCCAATTCCAAAGTTGGTATTCATCTGCCTTGGAGGGGATATCAACAGGCCGTTTGTCCCGTCACCGTCTCGTGCGCCAGCAATTCGGACCGTGGGTTCTTTAGTTTTGGCAGCCAGTGCATTAATTTCTGAAGCCTTCACTAAAGGGATGTCTCCGGGCACCACCAAGACCGCTGAGGCATCGGCAATTTCCGCGCATTCAAGCGCAAAACCTACGGCTTCGTTGTAGCCGGCATTTTTGGCTTCCTGGATAAAGCCGACATTAAACTCTGAGAAATTTTGATCATGCGCTATTATGTTTACTGCTTCTATAGTTTCTGCTTTGGCGAGGGCGGCAAGTACGTCCCCTAACATTGCATTTACGAGGCCTATGCGTTCTTCTTTGGATAAGATTGATGAAAGACGTTGTTTAGCGTTGGGGAGGTCTTTCATGGGTACAAGGGCGACTGTCACGAAGCGATATCCTTAGCAAAATCGCAACAAATTTGTGCTAATTTTTTACGGTCTTCCAGGGTTCGCATGACTGTTTGGGCGACACGAACTTTCATGCCAAGTGCGGCTATATCTGCTGCTTGTTGATGGTCAACCTCATCAATAATCATGCCATCCAAGAGGTCGCAGTAATGCTCCGAGACCGCCAGCGCTGAAGATGGCAAGCCAAGTTCAGCCATCATTTTGGCTGTTGGACCTTTAATTGCCAAACCGCCAACAATGGGCGATACCGCAACAATAGGGGCGGTTTGTTCGATTAACACTTCGCGCATGTCTGGTAACGAGAGGATTGGGTCGATACTGACGAACGGGTTTGATGGCGTAATGATAATGCAATCTAGTTGGGCATTTTTAATCAATGCCATCGCGTCTGGATTGGCCGTTGCATCGTCTATGCCAGTAAACCGGAAGCCTCTAACGGCGGGTTTGCATCGATCTCTAACGAAGTAATGCTGGAATGGAAGCGGGCCATTTTCACTTTCCACGACAGTTGCGACCGTATCGTTGGTCATTGGCAGAATACGGGTGCCTATGCCAAGGGCATTCGCGATTTTGGCTGTCACTTCTGAAAGTGTTTTTCCTTCAATCAATTCTTGTGTTCGATAGACATGCATTGCCATATCACTATCGCCGAGATTGAACCAATCTTCGCCACCTAGTCTCTTAAGCGCCGACATAAAATTCCAACTCTCAGAGGCCCGCCCCCATCCTCTCTCCTTATCGGCCAAATCCGAGAGCGTGTAGACTAGTGTATCTATATCAGGACAAATGCGAAGGCCGAGATGTGTAAAATCATCACCTGTATTAGCGACGATTGTGAGACTTTCCGAGGGCAGCGTATGCATAAGGCCGAGCGCTAATTTCGCACCGCCAACGCCACCTGAAAGAGCTAGGATATTTGCCGTAGTCATCGGAACATATCCTCACTCGGTGCGCGCAATGCTGCTGTAGCAGTTTGTGATGGCGCAGGGCTTTGGTAACCGCGCACAAGGATGATTGGCTTACCCTCCGCCCCTTGGCCCTGTAGCAACGAGGCTGCTGCTGCCAACTCGTCACCAACAGCCTCTTCACTCACGCGAAGTTCGCGCCCAAAGAGATCTCTGTCACCTCGTAAATCGGTTACCGCGGGAAGTCCTGAAATGCCGATGGCAAGGCCCATTGTTCCGATGCGCCATGGGCGCCCGACACTGTCATTGATAATGATACCAACGTCGACACCGAATTGGGATCGGATATCGTTGCGCAATCGCTTGGCGCTCGCGTCTGGGTTATCTGGAAGCAAAAGAAGCGTTTGTTCCGGTATTTCACTTTCCACGTTGGAGTGGTCAATACCGGCATTCGCCATAATGAGCCCAAGCTTATTCTCAACGATTAAAACTCCTGGTTTTTTGCGGATGATCGACCGACTTTCACTCAATATTATTTCGACGACGCGGGGGTCCTTATCAACTTCAAGAGCGAGTTCTCTCGCACGATCGCTCGGTTCAATATCCGTGATGTTGACGAGGCAATTCTCCGACTTTGAGATGATCTTTTGCGCAACCACTAGAATGTCGCCATTCATCAATTGTTCGCCACTTTCTGCGATCGCGTTGGCAACCAGTTGGATGAGGTCATCCCCCGGCTTGACGAGGGGAATGCCCTTAAGGGCGGTGAGGGTTAAGCGGTCTGGCATCTGGCCAATTCTACGGCTTTACGGCCGATCCCGGCGTGCCTGTGATGCGAATGCCCGCACCGTCAATTTTATATCGGCCATTCATAAAGATCAGCGCTGAGGTCAAGGCTTCAGCGATCGCCGAGTTGGCTATGACGCCGGCATGCCATGCCTTCATGCTGGCATCTTTGGACAGTTTGACGACAACTTCTCTGGCTTCCGGATCATTGCCACAAACGAGCACGTCGCAATCAATATCGTGTTCCAAATCAGCCAGGTGGGCAGCTGCGACATTTTGAAATGCCGAGACGACACGCACACTTTCGCCAAGTTGGGATTGTGCGGCCTTGGCGCAGCTGCCGCCTTCTGGCAATTGCACGGTCCGGACTTTAGGTGGCATTAGGGGGACTGTGACATCGATAACGATCTTACCTTGCACCTTATTTCGAATGGCATCGAGTGTTGACGCATGATTTTCGTAAGGCACGGTTAATACAACAATATCGCCAGCTTCTGCGGCGTCGGTATTTTCTAAACCGGAAATTGAAGTGGTTCCTGCATCATCATTAAATTTTACCGCTGTATCCGCTGCGCGCCCTGCATCTCGGGACCCTATGATGATCTGATGACCAGCGCGAGACCAGCGCTTTGCAAGTCCCGAACCTAAATCTCCCGTGCCACCGACAATGGCGATTTTATAAGTATCTGTCATTCGTACGTTTTCCAATTGATTGTTTCGAGGATAGGTTGCCGCCAGTATTTGATGTGTTTTAGGTGGCTGCAAGACCTACGTAATCTAGCTTTCGCGGTTATCTAGGCTAAATTCGAATAAGCTCTCAAGGGCCGTCTTTGTTAAAGAGGGTCATGATATATCGGAAGGATCGAAAAATGGCAGTAAAATTAGGCCTTACCCTTGGAACCGGCGGGAATAAGGCGGCCGTCGATATGGATTACATTCGTGAGGCCGAAAACCTCGAATATGACTCAGTTTGGACGGCAGAAGCGTGGGGATCGGACGCGCTTACACCCGCTGCATGGGTTTTGGCGCAGACAAGTAAAATAAAGGTGGGTACTGGGATCGTTCAGATGCCTGCACGAACGCCCTCGAGTGTGGCAATGGCTTGTATGACCCTTGATCATCTCTCCGGTGGACGCTTTATCCTAGGGCTTGGCCCGTCCGGTCCGCAGGTGATCGAAGGTTGGTATGGTGTGCCATATGGACGGCCGCTGACGCGCCTGCGTGAATATGTGGAGATTATTCGCAAGGTGTTGGCGCGGAGAGAGCCGCTTCGCCATGAAGGGTTCCATTATCAAATACCGATGACGGGCGATGGGACGACGGGTCTCGGCAAGCCTTTAAAAAGCGTTTTGCACGGTGATCCGAACTTGAAGATCGTCTCCGCTGCAATTTCGCCTTCCGGCGTCAAAGCGGCCGCGGAAATCGTTGATGGTTTCATCCCGATTTACATGGACCCGGACCGCTTTGAAGTCTTCGAGCCGGATATCAATGCCGGGTTGGAGAAAGCGGGCGGTGGTAAATCGATGTCGGATTTCATGGTGCTGGCTTACTGCCAGGTCCGCATGAACGACGACCTAGAGGAAGCCCGCCAGCCGGTACGCGAGAACCTGGCTTTCTACATTGGAGGCATGGGGGCCCGCGATAAGAATTTTTATAACGATTTTGCCAAACGTATCGGTTACGTCGACGCCGCTGTTGAAATTCAGGACCACTTCCTGGCCGGACGCCGAAAAGAGGCGGTCGATGCCGTGCCGGATGAATTGGTTGATCGGACGGCCCTTGTCGGTCCGAAGGAGCGTATTATTGAACGCCTTCAAGATTGGAAAAAGGCTGGCGATAAAGGACAGGTACACACGATTGTGACGCGTGGTGCCAGTGTTGATGCGCTTCGCGTTCTTGCTGAAAACGCACTTTAGGAGGGCGAAATGCCGACCAACCATTTTGATCTGAGCGGTAAGATCGCCGTCATCACCGGCGGCAGCCGGGGGCTGGGCCGGGAGATGGTGCTTGCGTTTGCAGATGCGGGGGCCGATGTCGTGATTACGAGCCGTAAGATCGGTTCCTGTAATGAATTGGCAAAGGAAGTCGAAGACACGACCGGGCGGACCGCGATGCCGTTCGCCTGTCATGTTGGCTATTGGGATCAATGTGATGCGTTGGTTAGGGCCGTCTACGATCGGTTTGGTCGCGTCGACGTCCTGGTAAACAATGCGGGTCTGTCGCCGCTTTATCCTTCCTTGGCGGAGATTAGCGAGGAATTGTACGACAAGGTTTTCGATATCAATGTCAAAGGTCCATTCCGGCTTGCGACGCAGGTCGGAACCCGGATGTTGGAAGGGGGCGGCGGCTCGATCATCAATATTTCTAGCACGGGATCGCTGCAGCCGTCGCGGCGGGCGGCGACCTATGGAATGGCGAAGGCCGGTCTCAACCAGATGTCGATCAATCTGGCCTACGAGTACGGACCGAAAGTCAGGGTTAACACCATCGCGCCCGGTCCGTTTGCAACCGATATTTCGAAGGCATGGCCGGATACGCCAGAGTTTAATGCCCGCTGGGACCGTATGGCGCTGAAACGCGTTGGCCAACCGAATGAGATTGTCGGTGCGGCGCTTTACTTCGCGAGTGATGCATCGAGCTATACAACTGGCGCGCTGCTGCGTGTTTGCGGTGGCTCGGACCCCATCATCTAAAGGAGAACGAGGCATGTCCAACCCAGTTCTCAAGGCGATCAAAATTCAATTGAAGGCCGTTATTTCGATTGTTAGGGAGTTTGAAAAGGAAATTGTGAAAGAGCGTACACAATCCCGGATGGAAGGGGTTGCTCATTTTGATTTTCGGTGGCGTAAGGGCACTCAAAGTGAGTGATAAACCGGTCGCACTCATCGCCGGTGTTGGCAGTGGAACCGGAGAGGCGTTGGTCCGGCGGTTTGCTGAGGGAGGCTATCGGGTCGCGATGATCGCGCGCAAGGCGGAGCGCCTTGGGCGCATTGCCGCCGATGTCTCCGAGGCGGTTGGGTATCCGTGTGATGTGTCAGATATTGCCAGGTTCCGGCAAACTGTAGGACGGATCAAACAAGAATTGGGTCCGATCAAGATCGCGATCCATAATGCGGCGCGGGCGATACGGGAACATTATACAAAAATCGACCCGTTAGAGTTCGAGAGTACGTTCCGTGTCAACACGACGGCCTTGTTGGTATTGGCGCAGGAAGTCGCGCCGGATATGGCCGAGATGGGCGGCGGTGCGTTGATCGTCACCGGGAACACCGGCGCATGGCGGGGCAAACCGCATTTCACCGGATTTGCGCATTCCAAGGCCGCACAACGCATATTGGCGGAATCACTGGCCCGCGAACTCGGCCCGCAAGGGGGTCACGTTGCCTATGTCACGATCGACGCTGCCATTGATATTTGGTGGGTGCGGGAGAGACGTGGTCCCGACTATCCTGATGATCAATACGCTAAGCCGGCGGATATTGCAGGAGAATGTTTTCATGTGGCCCATCAACCGAAATCGACCTGGTCTTTCAGCGTCGAACTCCGGCCACACAATGAAAAATGGTGATTAGAATCGTTTTGACCGATGCCAAGGCGGCGGGGGCGGCAAAATGAATGGATCGCAGTATCATCTTTTGAAGACGCGGCGGTTTTTACCGCTCTTCGTTACGGTGTTGTTGGGTGCCGCCAACGACAATGTATTCAAGAACGCTTTACTGATCCTAATCCTATTTTCCGTCGGTCGAGAATCCCCGATGGAAGAAACTGTCTTGGTGACCGTGGCGTCCGCCATTTTTATTCTCCCTTTCTTTATTTTTTCGGCGACCGCTGGACAGCTTGCGGATAAATACGAAAAATCTGGCATCATCCGTTGGATTAAGTTTGCCGAAGTCTTGATCATGGGAGCAGGCGTTGCGGCTTTGCAATTTGGCGACGTTTATTGGTTGTTGGGCGTCCTATTCCTGATGGGGGTTCAGTCGGCTTTTTTTGGCCCCTTAAAGTACAGTATCCTGCCGACCTTGCTGCGCAAGGATGAGTTGATCGGCGGCAATGCGTTTTTGGAAGCAGGGACGTTTCTTGCCATTTTAGTGGGAACGATCATCGGCGGGTTGATGGCTGGCTGGGAGTACGGCGTGAACGGCGTCGCAGCCATTGTGTTCGGTCTCGCGGTCATCGGCTGGATTTGCAGTTATGGTATCCCTCAGGCATCGGCACCGCAGCCTTCATTGAAGGTGAACTACAACATTGCAACGCAAACTTTCCGCATCGTGGATCGGATCCGTAAGGACCGTCCCGTCTTTCGTTCCATACTCGGGATATCGTGGTTTTGGTTGGTCGGTATAATGCTGCTGACTCAAGTTCCGAACTTGGCCAAATCGAACTTCAATGCCGACCATGAGGTCATCACCTTTCTCATGGTGGTTGCGACAGTGGGGATCGCAATCGGTTCCATGTTGTGCAACAGTCTATTGAAAGGCGAGATCACGGCGAAATACGTGCCGGTTGCCGCATTTGGTATGTCCGTGTTTTTGGCAGACATTTGGTTCTCCAGCCCAGATGGCCTCAGTTCAACGGCGGTCACGTTCGGTATGTTTTTGGAGACGTCGGCGAATTGGCGTGTTATCGCGGACTTGCTGGGTGTCTGCATTTGCGGCGGCATATTTGCCGTGCCGCTCTACGCCATGATGCAAACGCTAAGCGACGAACAGGAGCGCTCTCAGATCGTCGCGAGCAACAACATTTTGAACGCGGTGTTTATGGTTGCCGGTTCGCTTTTGGCCGGGATTATATTAGATGCGGGATACACCGTGCCGGACCTGTTTTTAACCGTCGCGGCCGCCAACCTGCTTGTTGTTTTTTATATGCATCGTTTGTGGCGCGGGTTGGACTCTAATCCCGCGGCGGATTAAGGCGCGCGAGTTCCGCCATAAGGTCGACGGCAGCCTCTTGTGCTGGGGCGACAGTCAGGCTGTTCGCACCTGAATCTTCCCAGGCTTTGAAGCGTTGTTTGATCCGGTTGGGCGGTCCCATTAATCCGCGCGAGTCGATCCACTCGTCAGGCACCGTCGCGATGGCCTCCTCCTTATGTCCGGCAAGATAAAGTTCCTGGATGCGGTCGGCTTCAGCCTGAAATCCGCGCCGGACGAAAATGTCCTTATGAAAATTTTTATCTTTGTGGCCCATTCCGCCGATATAAAGTGCCTCACGCGGTTTGAGCCGGTCGATGGAGGCTTTGACGTCCTCATCGACATCAACGAAGACACGGGCCTGGATTTCGAAATTGTTCCACCCTTTGCCGTTTCCGGCGCGCTTGAACCCTTCTTCGAGCCACGGTTTATACTCGTCCATCGTGCCGGGATAGAAGCCGAGTGGCAGCCAACCGTCGGCGATCTCGCCCGTGAGGCGCACCGTCGCCTCGTTGCCGGACCCGATATAAATCGGAATATCCGGGTTCATGTGCAAGATCGATTTCAGTGGTTTACCGACGCCAAGCCCGTCATCGCCCGAATAAGGAAGCTGTAATTGTTTACCGTCGTGGGTTAGGCCTTCCTTGCGCTTCCATATTTTGCGCATGATGGTGGCGTAGTCTTTCAGCCAATAATAAGGCCGGCCCCAAGGTTGGCCGTACCAGCCTTCGACGATCTGTGGACCCGAGACGCCGAGCCCCGCAATACAGCGACCGCCGCCCGCGAGTGCGTCTACCGTTCCCATGCTCATGGCGCAGTTGGCCGGTGTGCGGGCGGAAACCTGAATAATGCCGGTGCCGAGCTTGATCCGCTTGGTGATGGCTGCAAGATAGGCCAACGGCGTGATGGCGTCGGAACCGTAAGCTTCGGCTGTCCAGACGCTGTCGTAGCCAAGTTTCTCCGCCCGCAGTATTCGCTCGACGGGCAACTCCATTTGTGCGCCGGAATAGCCGACCGATAGTCCGAGTTTCATGGGGCGAATCCCTCTTCAATAAAAATCCCCACACCCCAACCCGCTCCCATAATGGGAGAGAGATGGAGTGAGGGGTTAAATTAACTAACCGTCGACTTTAGCGGTTGCGTAGCCGCTGACAACGGCCGTGCCGTCTTGGTTCGTCGTTTTGACGTCCAGGTCGACAAGTCTTTCGTCACCTTCTTGGCGGATCTCAGTGACCACCGCAGTCGCAGTCAAGGTGTCACCTGGCCAAACTTGATTGGTGAAGCGGACACCGAATTTGGTCAGCCGACCGTCGCCAACATAGTTTGTCAGCATTTTGCCGGTCAGGCCCATCGTTAGCATGCCATGGGCGAACACACTGGGATAACCCGCTACTTCCGTCGTGTAGACTTCGTCGGTGTGCAGCGGGTTGTAGTCGCCCGATGCACCTGAATACATGACTAATTGGGTACGGCTCAAATCCTCGACAACGATTTCGCTATGCTCGTCGCCGGGGTTCAAATCTTTTGCGTTAAGTGCCATCATTTCTCTCCCTTAGCTCTGTTCGACCGGCTTTTCGGTCTTCACACCGACCGAGCGCATGGTGAGGACCAGTTCGCCGTCTTGATCGCGGAACTCGAAAACGGTCTCTGTAAATTTTAGGAGACCGGCACGTTTGCTTTGTTTCTCCCATGTCTTACCGGGCGCCGACGTCATCGTCAGTTGGTCCCCGGGCTTCAAATGACGGTGATATTCGTAATGCTGTTCCGCATGCAGGCCGCCGGTTGAAGGCGCGGGGCCATCGAGGCCTGTCGGGTTCTTGCCTGAGCCGAACCATTTCTCACCGGATTTCAAACGGAGGTGGTAGTTTGGATCGAATTGGGCAACGGATCGACCGAAAGTCGGCGGGGCGATAACACTTCCCGTTTCGGTTCCTGCTGCATAATCCGCGTCGCTGTAGATGGGGTTCTCGTCCAGTAACGAGCGCGCAAACATCATGATGTGCGATCCCTCAACTGGCATTTTTACTTCGTCGGCCACGGGTTTTCTCCTTCGTCTTGTGCTCCTAGGGCAGGTAGAAAGGATGTGGTTCCGCGGGCTTCGGTCAAGCGTTTACCGTCGGTAAATCCGGTCCGGCAATCACTCCGTCCTGGGCGAGGCTCTCGATGTGCTCTGCAGCGAAATCGAGTTCTTCGAGGATTTCCCGTGAATGCTGTCCGAGGAGGGGCGCGGTACCACGCGCCGATCCATTCACAGGCGGTATGATACCTGCGAGGTTGGGGACCGGTGCCGGCCCCGATAGGCCCGGCTGGTTCAGCCAGCTAACGGCGTTATCTGCCTTAGCCTGAGGATGCTCAAGGAATTCCTGATACTCATACAGAATTTCATGCACGATACCGACTTCTTTCAGACGGTCGGACCAATAGAGGGAGGGTTGCGTGGACATTGCTTCGTTTATTGCGGGGGTTAATATTGCAGCATGTTGGTGGCGTTTGACTGCGTTCGAAAATCTTTCGTCATCCGCGAATTCGGGGCGCTCTATTGCTTTGCAAAACGGTGCAAACTCCGAATTGCGGAGAACGACCAGGGTAATCCAGCCGTCCTGTGTTGAGAAAACCCCATGTGGTGAAGCGCCCGGTGTCATCTCACCACCCTCGAGTGTGTTGGCGATTAACCGGACGCTTTGCAATGCCAAGCCTGACCGCATAAGCGAGTTGTCGATATAACATCCCTTCTCTTCGTCGCGTCGGGCGTAAAGTGCAGAGGAGAGAGCTTGAAACGAATATAGGCCGGTTGCCATGTCGACGGGGATGAACATGACGCGGTGTGGGACGCCATCCTCGCCTCTGTTCGAATTCATCATGCCGGTAAGCGCTTGGAGGGCCGGGTCGAGTGCCGGACGCTCTGCCAGCGGTCCCATTTGCCCGAAACCGGAGACCGAAAGATAGATAACCCCCGGATTTCGTTGCGAAAGACTTTTGTAACCAAAGCCGAGCCGCGAGATCACGCCGGGTCGGTACCCTTCCATGAAGACATCTGTTTGTTTCGCCAACCGCCACAAAATTTCAATACCGTCATTGCTCTTGAGGTCGAGGGCGAGGCTGCGTTTGCCGATATTGCCGGTGATCGAGTAGGCTGTTTGCCCTTCATAGGAGATGCCGAGGGCTCGTGCCCAATCGCCGCCGTTGACCGGTTCGACTTTTATGACGTTAGCCCCCTGCTGCGCGAGGAGCATCCCGCAATAGGGCCCCGCGATCCCTTGGCTCAAATCCAATACGGTTAATCCTGCGAAAGGTGCGCTGTATCCCATGGTCTATTGCCTCCAGAAAACAACATGGCCCGGAAATTTCGGTCGGCGACGGCTTTTCATTTTCGAATTCCTGAGTAAATTCACCGCCAATCTAATCCAGATATAGAGTCAAAAAATGCCTGATACTCTCGAAGTTGCTGACCCTTTAGAAATTCATACTGAACGCGTTCGTCCCGAGTGGATCGATCATAATGGTCACATGAACGTGGCGTTCTATTTAACGGCATTCGATGAGGCCGCGGGTGCGGTCGCAAGATCCATTGGCTTTACCAACGAATATCGGAAGGCGAACAATATTGGGACCTTCGTCGGCGACTATCATATTCGTTATGTGCAAGAGGTGATGGAAGGCGATCTCTTGCGGTTTACATACCGCATCATCGATTGTGACGAGAAACGCTTTCATTATTGGCAAGAAATGTATCACGCTGATAAAGGCTATCTCGCCGCCGAGGCGGAAGCGATTACGCTCCACATCGATATGTCGGTTCGGAAGGTGTCGCCCTTTCCGCGGGAAATTTATGAACGTATCCGAGCTATCTTTGAAGCTCAGAAAGACTTGCCGTTGCCGAAGAACTTAGGCCGCCAGATTAAGATAACGCGGAAGTAGTTTTCCTCGCTTCGCTCCCTCTCCCCCAGTCGGGCGAGGGCGGGGCCCGTGAGAAAGCGGTGTGACGGTGCAGGTATCTACCCGATCTCTTCGCCCAATCCTACATAACCATCGATAAATTTTAGAACCTCGTCGCGGTCGCGATTGGGTAAGCCGACAATGGCGCGGGTGAAGCCTGCCGCGCGGAATTTTTTGAGTGCGTCGCCGTCGCGGGAGCGTTGGCAGAAGGCGGAAAGTTCAATTTCGTCCGGGTCTCGACCTTCTTCGCTGACGACCTGGCGCATTTTCGCAACCATGGCGCTGGGGTCGCGGAGCAAGACGTCGATTGGCATCCATCCTTCGCAATAACGTGCGACTCGTTTGAGTGACATGTCGGTGGCGCCCCCCATGAAAACCGGCGGGTGTGGGTGTTGTGATGGTTTGGGGTTAGAGACAATACGCTCAAAATTCACGAACTCCCCATCGTAACTAGCTTCGTCCTCGGTCCAGATCTCTTTCATCGCTTCGACGCGTTCGCGTAACAGCTTCCAGCGTCGATCGAAGGGAAAGCCGTGGTTTTCCATCTCTTCCTTATTCCAACCGCCACCAATGCCAAAGAGAAACCGGCCGCCCGAATAGTGGTCGAGTGTTGCCACCTGTTTTGCTAACGATATCGGGTGATGTTCGACCACGAGGCTGATACCTGTGCCGAGTAGGAGTTTCTTGGTGACCGCGGCGGCCATCCCAAGGGTCACAAAAGGGTCGCTCATGTGATAGTAGGGCTTCGGCAGATCGCCGCCGCCAGGGAAGGAGGTTTCTCGGCTCGCTGGAATATGCGTATGCTCGCCCACCCAGAGCGACTCAAAACCGCGGTCCTCAAGCTCTTGCGCTAGGTCGTCCGCCCGAATGCCGTATTCCGTGTTGTAGCTAAAAAATCCGATATGCACCGTGAATGCTCCCTGTCCCGAGGCGTTTGAACGTCTAAGTTCATACTTAAATTGGCGTCTAATGAATACAGACAACCTTCCGTCCTTCCCGCGCAGGCGGGAATCGAGAAACACCGGGCGCCGAATTGGTTTCCCGCCTGCGCGGGAAGGATGGTTTTGTGTGAGAGGAAAGTAGATGCCCATCGAGATGCCCGCTATATCATTGGCCGCAGTTCCAAGCCGCCGCCATCGGATTATTGAATTTGCAAAGGAGGCAGAGGAGCGCGGCTTTTCGGGTATCTACATGCCTTCACTCGGCGACAACATGGCGCTTGCGACCGCGTTGGCGATGGCGACGGATAAGATCGAGTTTGGCACGTCGATTTGCCCAATCTACTTCCGGGCGCCACTTGACTTGGCGCAGCATGCGGCCTTTATTCACGAGCTTTCGAATGGCCGGTTCAAGTTTGGCATTGGCGTAGCGCATGCGCCTTCGCACTCGCGCTACGGTGTGACAGTCGGCAAGCCCCTGTCTGATATTCGCGATTTCGTTTCGACAGTTCGTAGCGCCAAGATGATCGGCGAGTTGCCGCCGATCGTGCTGGCGACGCTCCGCAAGAAAATGATTGGACTGGCAGCTGAGATTGCCGAGGGCATGGTGTTCGCAAACGGCGCCCGCTCTCACATGGCCATTTCGTTGGCAGAAGTACCGGTGGAAAAGCGGAACGACACAAACTTCTTTATCGGCGACATGATCCCGACCTGCATCTATGAGAACGAGGCGACGGCGGCGGCGGTTAACCGTAAGACGCTGACCCATTATGCGCAGTTGTCGAACTATCGGAATTATTGGAAGGAAGCGGGCTACGAAGAAGAGATGGCTAGTGTCGAGAAAGCGATTGCAAACGGCAATGACCCGGAAGAAATCGGCAAGTGCTTGAGTGAACGTTGGCTCTCCGACAACACACTTTTTGGGCCGCCGTCCAAAGTTCTGGAAGGGCTCGAGGCTTGGTATGACGCTGGTATCAAGACGCCGATCCTGGTGCCGTCTTCAGCCCAAGGTAATCAATTCAAAGCAATTGAAGAACTATTTGAACTTTGTGCGAGGCTGAAATGAAGTTTGGGGTCCGATACTGTAACACGGCGCGTTACACGAAGCCGGAGAACGCGGTCGAGTTGGTGCAGGCGGCGGAAGCTGCCGGTTTTGAATCTGCCTGGACAGTTGATCACGTTGTTGTCCCAGAAGGTTACCAGTCCGCTTATCCCTATACCGACGATGGCAAGATGGCCGGCGGCAAGAACGATATCCCGTTGCCCGACCCGCTCATTTGGATGAGTTATGTCGCTGCCCGGACGGAAAAGATCAATTTTGGCACCGGTATCCTGATCGTCCCGCAGCGAAATCCGATTGTGGCGGCAAAACAGGTCGCGACCTTAGATTTCATGAGCGGCGGCCGTGTGCTGCTTGGCATTGGTGTGGGCTGGATGGAAGAGGAGTTCGCCGCCATCAAAGCACCGTTTGAGGCGCGCGGCCGCGCGACCGATGAATATATAGGTGTGATGCGCGAACTCTGGTCGTCGGACCTCCCGACCTATGAGGGTGAGTTCTTTAGTTTCAAAGGGGCGCACATGCAACCGAAGCCGGTCAACGGTTCGGTGCCGATTATCGTTGGTGGCCACTCCAAAGCGGCGGCGCGACGTGCCGGGCGTCTTGGTGACGGGTTTTTCCCGGCGCGCGGCGTCCCGACCGATTTGTTCGATCTGGCGAAAAGGACAGCGGAAGAACACGACCGCGATCCGAACGCGATTGAGTTTACCGTTAGCATGCCGGAGCGGGTTGAAGACTTGCCTGAACTGGTCAAAGCAGGTGTGGATCGCGTCTTGCTGCCCATCGTGCCGATGATCGGGCTTAAGGGCTCGGCGGCCAGCGGACCAGACGACCTAGCCCGTTGGACCGATATTATCGACCAATACCGAGACGCATAAATCTATGCAATTCGGTCTCAGATACTGCAACACAAATCAATACGTCGATGCATCGAAAGCCGTGGAGCTGGCGCAAGCGGCTGAGGAGGCGGGGTTTGAATCAATGTGGACGATCGACCACGTCGTGGTTCCGGAAAATTACGCCCCGAACTATCCTTACTCCGAAGACGGCCGGATGAGTTCGGGCGTGCCGAGCAACTCACGCCCGGACGCTATCGTTTGGATGACCTATGTCGCCGCGGCGACAAAGAATTTAAAGCTTGGTACCGGTGTGCTTGTCTTGCCACAACGCCAACTGATCACGACTGCTAAGCAGATAGCGACTTTGGATCAAATGTCAGGTGGACGTGTGTTACTGGGAGTGGGCGTTGGTTGGATGCCGGAGGAATTCGAGGCGCTGGGCGTGCCGTTCGAACGACGTGGTAAACGCACAGACGAGTATATCGAAGCGATGCGTGAACTTTGGACATCCGATCTGCCGACCTATCATGGCGAATTCGTTGCGTTCGAGAGGGTGCATTGCCGCCCTCGTCCCGCAAATGGTGCCGTGCCGATCATCATTGGCGGACATTCGAAGGCGGCAGCGAGGCGTGCGGGACGCCTCGGCGACGGATTTTTCCCAGCTCGGGAGTTCGTGCACGAGTTGGGTTACCTGGTCCGCGAGACAGCAGAGGAAGCGGGCCGCGACCCGAATAACATTGAGATTGTCACAAATATGCCGGAGGACGAGGCAGAAATGGTGCCACTCGCCCAAGCCGGAGTCACCCGCATGATGGTGCCGGTCGTTGGATTAGCCGGTGTCAAAGATCGTGGGATCGAAGGCCCTGAAGACTTACTGAAGTGGCGTGAAACGATTGAGCGATACGCGAATTTATAGGTGCCGCCCTGTAGCTAGGGCTGTTTCTCGATCCATACAAGATTTTGAAAACTCTATTGCCCGCGCTAGCGCGCACGTTAATTATCGTGAAGGTGTTCCCGGCAGGATTGGGAATGGCCAATAAATTTCCGTGACTGCAGATTTCGACTTGGGAGGCCCATGATGAATGGCATTGACTACATTGCGCAGATATTGAAACAAGAAGGCGTGGATTGGATATCCTGTTTCCCGAGCAATCCACTTATCTCCGCCGTTGCCCGGGTGGGCATCCGGCCCATAGCCTTCCGCCATGAGCGTGGTGCCGTGATGGCCGCTGACGGCTATAGCCGTGTCAGCGATAGGCAGAAGTTCGGCGTTGTTGCCGTTCAATCGCAAGCGGGTGCGGAGAATGCCATGGGTGGCATCGCCCAAGCTTTTGCCGATAATGTTCCAATCCTCGTGTTCCTGGGTGGCAATAACTTGGACCGCCTTTCGGTCAAGCCGAATTTTACCGCGACCCAAAATTATAAAGGCTGGGTCAAACAAGTTGAGGCTATTTATACGCCCAATCAGGTGGGTGACGTTATGCGTCGCGCTTTTCACGCATTGCGAAACGGCACACCTGGCCCGGTCGTCGTCGAACTCACGGCCGATGTGTGTGCTCAGAACGTACCTGAGGCTATGCAGAATTATAAATCTCCGAAAATTTACCGCCAGTTGCCGGAACCAAGCGCGATCGAAGACGCGGCGACGGCATTTTTAAACGCAAAACAAAGGGTTATTTGGGCCGGGTCTGGAGTGTTGTTCGCTGGTGCAACCGTGGCCTTACGCGAGCTTGCCGAATTAACAGCGTCACCGGTTTTTTGCACGATGCCGGGCAAATCAGCCTTTGATGAACGCCACCCTCTGGCTTTGGGCGCCGGCAGTGGTACCACCACGGGCCCTGCACATCACTGGCTCAGGAATAGCGACGTTCTTTTAGCGCTTGGCAGTAGCCTGACGCGCTCGCCTTATGCTCAAAAGGTAAGTTCGGGAAAGACGATCATTCACAATACAAATAACCCCGACGAACTGAATAAGGATGAGGCTGCGGATATAGGTCTGATTGGCGATACGGGCCTGACCATTGAAGCCTTGATCGCTTGTATCAAGGAAAAGAGCGATGGTGGTGGTGCGGGGGATAGGTCTAAGATTGAGGCGGACGTCGCAGCGGTTCGTGCGGAGTGGATGGCGGAATGG
>PBOZ01000042.1 GCA_002724555.1 Rickettsiales bacterium | reverse complement strand
TTGCCGCAGCGATGCCAGATTTGAATTGGCAACCGACTGATATCGATACAGAAGCTCTTGCGAGCATTGCCGCTTATTGTGAGGATGCTGCGCTCGCCAACCTCAGCCCGCCCAGACGTCTCGATGTTAGGTCTTCCAATTGGCCATTTGGGCCAATTACTGGTGTGCTGTGTGTCAATATGATTCACATCGCTCCGTGGTCCTGCTGCGTGGATTTGGTTCGTGGTGCTGCAAAGGTCTTGGAAGGTTGTAGCCCTCTCATCTTGTATGGGCCATTCAAGCGGAACGGCATTCACACGGCTCCGACTAATGCTGCCTTCGATCGAAGATTGCGGGAAAATAACTTTAAATGGGGCTTGCGCGACATAGAGGCGGTCGAAGCGGAAGCTCGAAATGTTGGGCTTGATGAATCGACAGTCATAGATATGCCATCCAATAACTATTGCTTAATTCTCCGGCGCGGCATCACTCATCTAGAGTGATTGGCGCCTCGAGTGTTTGATGGCCTGCCGATCGCAATTTGAAGGGTGGCTGGTTTTTTGATATCGCTCTGCGATTAATTGTTCTTCCAGCCTAGTTTGTGGAGGACTTAAATCACGATAAAGCATTTGCGCTTCAGCCGCAGGTCCTCGTCTTTCTCCAAGTGCAACGACTTCAATAACGCGGATATGCTTTCCCTTGGGAAAGGTCAGGATGTCTCCTGGTTGGACGGTGTGTTTGCTTCTGTAAACAACCTTGCGATTAACTCTCAGTCTGCCAGAAGCAGCGAGTTTGGCGGATAAGTTGCGGCTTTTAAAAAACCGGGCATACCAAAGCCATTTGTCAATTCGCAGACGCCTGTCGCCGGCTAATTTTTCCATTGCTGCCACGCTATTTCGCCTTTGCTATCTTGTGCAATTCTGCAAACGGTGAATCGGGATTGACGATCAGGTTTTTGCGGCGTCTCGAACGTTTCTTTGTTCTTGGGCGGTGTGGTTTCTGGCGAAACTTGAGCTCCTCGCTGCTACTCTTAATCTTGGAAAAGCCAAGGGCGGCCATGATCTGTTCGAACTCAGTGTCTTTCGCCCCGACAGCAGCTTTCATCTCCACGGTTGCCTGGAAGGACCCCTTTTGAGATTTTTGCTTTGCCAGTCTGTAAAGTCGCTCCAGGTTCTCAAACCGAACTGCCCTATTCCCAATTCGGCGGAAACCTAAACAGGCCCAATCGACATGTCCCAGATCTCTGGCCATTGTCGACGGGCAATCGAATTCAATGTGTGGAACACGGCGGTTATTATGCGCTTGCCATAGTATTTGCCTCATTTGCATGGCTCGGGGCAATTGCAGTGCCCTAAAATACACAGCAGCAGGACTCATTTGAATACCAAGTCGGGCGAGTTTAAGACGTTCTGATTTTCTCAGTGATTGCCATTCGGCAGCGCTCAAGGGATGTGATAACCCTCCCAACGATTCTGAAAGTCGATATACCAAGCCTCGAGCTGTACCGCCCAACTTAGCCTTTCTTGCTTCAAAAACCGAACCGAACGAATTTCTTATTTCAGCACTTAACCATAAGGATAAGCGTTCCCGGATTAGGTTTCGCAGTTTATTGTCTAGCAAATCGCTCTTTGACATTTTTAATTCGGGCACTAGGAGTGTCTTGCTACTGACGAGTCGTGCAATAATGCCACTGCCCCAAATTATATGCCCGTTATCGGATAAATGAAACGCATCGTCTGGATCGGCGCACAGACGTTGCACGCGTTGCCCGATTTCTTGCATCGTGGCTCGTCTCGCGGCCGATAGCACCGCGCGACGCTCCGGGCCCAACACGCCGTTTGGAATGAACTCCACGCCCTGCATTATTCCAACAGATTGCCCTTCAACGACGACATCGCCGCGTTTGGTAACCGCGGATAACAATTGCGCACCGGCGCCGCGCTTACGGTCAATATAGGCCGCTCGCCTATCAACAAATCGTTGTGTCAGTCGCTCATGGAGCGCGTCGGAAAGCGCGTCTTCGATTAAACCCGCCTGTTTTTGCCAATGAAGTGGGTCAGCCAGCCAATCCCCGCGGTGAGAAATATAACTCCATATGCGGACGTCTGCGAGACGTCCTGTTAGGTCATCAATGTCACCAGTGGTTGACTTTAATCGATCGATTTGCGCTTTCACCCAAGTTTCGTCTAATCGCCCGCCCTCACCCGCCAGATGCAGAAACACTTGGCGGAGAAAAGACGTGTGAAGGTCTGGCATAATTTTTCTGAAATCTGGAATTTGGCAAACATCCCAGAGCAGCCGTACCATATCGGGTGTACCAGTGCGGGCCATCACTTCATCTTCCCTTGTGAGGGCGATTAAGGAGCGCTGATCTTCTGCCTCTCGAGCCCGAAGTAATTCTGGTTGACGCGGTGAATGGCTGAGACTTTTGAGAAGGGCCTTTGGTGATTGAAAATCAAGGTCTCGACTCCGCCATTGAATGCTGTTGATCGGTTTGAAACGGTGAGACTCGACCGCTCCGATCACCTTTTCGGGAAGAGGTCCATGACCTGCCGTAGTTCCGAATGTTCCATCGTTCATATATCGACCCGCACGGCCTGCTATTTGGCCAATTTCATTTGAGGCAAGGCTGCGGGTCCGGTGTCCATCAAATTTTCGGATTCCTGAAAACGCGACGTGATTGATATCCATGTTAAGGCCCATGCCGATCGCATCGGTTGCGACCATGTAATCCACTTCGCCAGCCTGATACATGGCGACCTGTGCATTACGGGTGCGTGGCGACAATGCACCCAAGACAACCGCTGCGCCGCCCTTCTGACGCCGTACCCGCTCCGCTAATTCGTAAACTTTATCGACGGAAAACCCTACAATGGCACTTCGTCGTGGCAGTCGTGTTAGATTTGTGGCACCCGCATAACTCAACGTCGACATGCGTAATCGCTCATCGATCCGAATATCTGGTATCAGTGCGCGTAAGATGGGTCCCATCGTGTCGGAGCCAAGAAAAAGCGTTTCGGCATTTCCGCGGGCATTTAGCAAACGATCGGTGAAGATATGCCCTCTGTCCGCATCAGCGCAAAGTTGAATTTCGTCGACTGCAAGAAATTCGACCGGACGATTAAGAGGCATTGATTCGACAGTGCATACAAACCACTGCGGATTTTTTGGTATAATTTTTTCTTCGCCGGTGATGAGCGCAACCGAACGCGAGCCTTTTTCATTTACGATTCGGTCATAATTCTCGCGTGCCAACAAGCGCAACGGAAAACCGATCATACCGCTGGCATAACCAAGCATCCTCTCTATCGCAAAATGAGTTTTGCCTGTATTTGTTGGACCAAGAACCGCTTTGACCTGTCCCTCAAACCGGTCAATGTCCCAATAGTTTTCAACGTTGCGGGCGTTGCGACGGCCGCTCAAAGGTGCGCTCCGTTTTTGGTGGCTCCTCGGATTATTTAATCGCGGGGTCGCCTGCTGAGGACAAAAATTGAATTAGCTTAAATATTAGATTTAACCCAATCCTCAAGTTGACTTTTTGGCAGTGCCCCTACCTTGGTGGCCGCCACATCACCGTCTTTGAACAGCATCAAGGTTGGGATCCCGCGAACTCCGAATTTTGCAGGCGTTGCCGGGTTATCGTCGATGTTCATTTTAGCGACGGTGAGTTTATCACTCAGCGCGTCGGCAATCTCTTCGAGAGCGGGTCCGATCATTTTGCAAGGGCCGCACCACTCCGCCCAAAAGTCCACGAGGACGGGGCCGTCGGCTCCTAACACCCTGCTTTCGAATTCGTCGTCGCTGACTTGTACTGTGCTCATGCCCAGATCCCTTTCGTAATTATACCAGCCGAAAATTTTCGACTGTTTAAATCGTTATTACCGAATCTAGGAAGCGGGTGTGTGCCGGTCAAGGAGAGCTTCGCAAATAGGCATTAATACCGGACCTTCTGTCCAGAGCAAGGCGGATTTGAAAGCTCGTTCTGGCCACACGCCACGTAGCAAGGCCCGATAGAGGGCTAATTGGCGCAAATAGTTCTTTGGGGCATTTTCGGCAGAGGTTGGCACCGGACGCAACGTTTTATAATCGATAACGTAGACTTCTCGTTCTGTCACAACCATTCGGTCTACCTGACCGTTAACAATCTCATCTGTTGTATCCAATGAAACCCGTCCAACCAAGGCGACTTCTGCTCGGCTATTTATGCCAAATATTGGTTTGAAATCAGTATGTTCCAATATATGAATAACTTCAGATACAATTTTATCGCAGGTTTCGGGATGGAGCCCGTGCAATGGCTGAGAAAGAAATTGATGGCCAGCTTGGGCCCGGTCTTTTGGTTGTAGGGGCGGGAGCAACTCCAAGAGTTTATGGATCAACAGGCCGCGCTGAAACCTATTCCCTCCATTTCCGGTCAATGGAGAGTGAATATTTGGCTCGGTGGTGCTCGGGCGCGTTGCCGTTATTGGTCGCGGTGGCGTTGGCTCGGCCGGGGCGGTTTGGAAAATCCATGGCGGGATAAATCCGATATCGTCCGGTGTATAATCGGGCGCTTTTCGCGAATCGGAACTTGCAACGGGTTCGGTCGAATAAACGTATCCGTCACCGGTCCAGCCTTCCGGTGTAATCGCGGTAAAGTCAAATACGGTTGGTTCTGCAAACCGAGTTAATCCTTCCCTTATTAAATTATACCAACAATCGGGTGAAGGAGCCGCGCGGCGCTGGGCACCTGCTATGTAAAGCCTGTCCTCAGCCCTAGTCATAGCGACATACAAAAGCCGGTGATATTCTTCCTGTTCGGCGCGCTCGGCTTTTTCCCGCGCATGTTTTGTGACGCTGCATTCGAGCGATCTCCGCGGCGACCACAATGGAACGCCATCGTTGGACCAGCGGATGGGCGCGCCACCCGGCGCGCCAGTCCTGGGGGTGGAGAGCGTATCAGCTAAAATAACAATTGGCGCTTGGAGGCCTTTTGCCCCATGGACCGTCATAACACGGACTTCGTCGCGGTCGGTTTGCTCGAGGTCGCGTTTTACCTCTGTCTCTTCGGCGGCGATCCAATGAAGAAACCCCTGTAGGGAAGGTGTTTCGGATTTTTCGTAATCCAGTGCCAGGTTTAAAAACTCGTCGAGTGGATCTTCAGCTTCGGCGCCGAGACGTGATATCATTGCCTTCCGGCCACTTTCGCCATTAACGGTCGGCTGTGTCAAAATGCCAGCAAATAATTCGTAGGGCGCGACATAATCGGCGCGCCCCAACATATCGCTAAGCCAACGACGCGTTTGCTCGAATTTACTGACGTTTGGTGCCCTTTCGATCAAGACCTGCCATAGGCTTTGTTCTCCGCGGTCAAATGCTAAATCAAACAGATCGTCGTCGTCGAAGCCGATCAAAGGGCCCTTAAGTACCGTCGCTAGGGTCAGGTCGTCATCAGGCAGTAGTAGGAAGTTCGCGAGCGCCACTAGGTCCATAACGGATAGTTGTTGTGTCAGAACGAGACGGTCGACGCCGGCGACCGGAACGTCGACATCTTTTAGGGAGCGAACGAGACGATCAACGATTCGACGCCGTCGGCGGACGAGAATCATAATGTCACCCGCTTTTATCGCTCTTTTACTTCCATCCTTCGACGTCAAAGTATCGTGGTTGATCCAAGAGCGAATTTGCGTGGCGACGACCGTCGCGAGGCGAGATTCGGGGTCGTCGTGATGTTGCCGCACTACAGGCGGTTCCCAAGCCGGCGCCGCGCGTTGTTCTTTTGTATGAACCACTGGCCAAAGCTCGACGCGGCCGGGCGCGATAGCGCGGTGAATCTTATGCTGCAGTTTTTCGCGCGCGTCTACTACACCAAGCCGAGCGATTTCTCCATGAAATACGGCGTCGACGGCTTTCAGCACCGGGCCCGTGGACCGGAACGAGGTATCCAACTGAATTGAACGCCAGGGCTGAGACACAGATTCTGCACTTAGTTGGAGGTGGTCTCGGGTTTGATCTCCGAGCTTTGGGTCAGCTCGCTGGAAACTAAAGATTGACTGCTTCCTGTCGCCCACGGCAAAAACTGTGCGCGCCGTATCGGTGCGGGCCCCATCGCCCGCGAAAAATTCGCCAGCAATAGCCCGCATGATCTCCCACTGCTCAGGGTTTGTGTCTTGAGATTCGTCGACCAAAATGTGGTCGAGCCCGCCGTCGAGTTTAAACAGGACCCAGGGTGTCATATCGCGGTTTGTTAGAAGATCGCGGGCGCCGTAAATTAGGTCGTCGTAATCCAGTTGCATCCGAGCTGTCTTGAGGCCGCGGTACGCCTCGACCATCGCGATGCCTAGGTGGAGAAGAGCTGCCGTGCTGCGTGCCGAAGAGACGGCACAAATTTCTTCATGGCATTGCGCCAGACGCATCGCTTCTGTTCGCAAAATGTCGTCGACCCTAGGTAGGGCATTGATAACGCTTTTAGTTGCGAGACGGGCGCGCGGCACCCGTTCATCTTTTGTCAGAAAGACGTCGACGTAGGCATCAAACGTGTTGCGCTGGTCTCTCGCCTCTGTTGCCAACCAATTTGATATTGTAGTGCCAGATCGTTTGTCAGTTGCACCCGTTCCACTTAACAAGGCTTCGGCGGCTTGACTAAGCGCTTGGCGGTCGAAGGCGGCCTCTCGGCATGCGGCTTCGATAACGGCCGAGACCGTACGGTCTGGCGGAACGCCAAATTTTCTGAAAATTGCGTTGGCGGCACCTTCGTGTCCCCCTTCGCTCATTAATAACTGATACAGCCGCCCTCTTTCGCGGGATACCTCGGACATTAAGCGGGTGAATTGGTCTTCTTGGATTTGTGATGTGACTTCTGCCAATGCCGCTTCCAATGCAGGCACGCGTTGGGCTGCGATGAGAACAGCATCCCTCGAGGTCTGCATGTGTTCCGCCGCACTTCGCTCATCCATGACTTTGGTTTGCGGTGTTAGACCGGATTCGACAGGAAACCGTGCCAATAGCGACTCGCAGAAGCTGTGGATTGTCTGAATTTTGAGACCGCCCGGCGTATCCAACACTTCTGCAAAGAGCCGCCGCGCTGCTCTTAGCCGATCCGCGTCCGGGTGTTTTGCCAGTAGATCGGTCAAGCGGTTGGTCAGTACCTGATCCGATGAGATTGTCCAAAACGACAGCTCATCATTAATCCGGTTGGCCATCTCCGCCGCTGCCGCCTTGGTGAAAGTTAAACAGAGTATTCGGTAGGGTGGGGTGCCGGATAGCAGAAGAGTTAGCACGCGGTCCGTTAGGACTTTAGTCTTTCCGCTGCCGGCTGATGCGGAGACCCAGACGCTGGCCTTAGGATCGGCGGCCTGGCGTTGCGCGTCATAGGGCGAAATCGTAGGAAGAGACATACTCATTCTTCATTCAGGAAGCCTGCCCACTCGGCGATTCGCGCCAAATGTGCATAGTCGTTGAAACGTGGTGCTCGGTTATTGTCTGGGACGGCGTTATATGGTGTTTCTGGATTGTCGAAAGACCTAACAAGCGCCGAGAGACCGTCGCTTGCCTCTTTAGCGATTTGTTCAAGATTGCCCTTTATATCCTTGATTGCACCGGCGGGGGCGCCGCCGGATAGACGCCAAAAAGCGAGGCTCACCACATCATTGGCGTCAAGTCCTTCGAAGCCACCAGCAAATGCAATAGCGGCCTCCAATGGCAGTTGTGGCGCAAAGCCGTTCTTAATGTCCAGATCCGTCGGGGGGGCGCCGGTCTTGTAGTCGAGTATCGCGTAGCCGCCTTCAGCCAGGCTATCTATCCTGTCAGCCACTGCCGTCAATGTGAAATCGCCCGCTGGTGTGGGTACTGTCAGAGTGCCACGCACCTCGCTTGACGAAGAGCGCAAGATGTGGCGCCGCTGCTGCTCGACCCCGATAAACCAAACGGCGACTCGCAAAAATCGAGGCCACCAAAATGCTTTGACAACCGGATGGCCGGCGATTGATTGGAAGACGTCTTGACCAATCTCGATCAGTTTTTCTTCTGCTTCGGAAGGTAAGTTTCCGGGCGTTGATTGGATGAAGCGGTCCAATATTTCATGGATAATATTACCGCGCTCGGCTGCCGCTGGGTCGGCTTCCAGCGGGTCCAGCGGCTTTAATCCGAGGATGTGCCGTGCGTATATGGCGTAAGGATCACGCATCCAAGCCTCGATTCGTGTCACAGATAATTTTCGCGGCCTTGCATACAGAGGTGGGCGTGGTGCCGGTGGCCGAATTCGGCGGTGCAAGTCTGGTTTATCGAGTGCCCGCTCCCAAAACAGCCATTGCGACGAAAATTCAGATGAACCTTTATGATTGGACGCCATTAGTACTGCCTGCATGCGGGCTAACCATCGTGACGGAACTGTGGGCGAGCCACTCGATTTTTCAGCGCGCGTCATCAGGACGTTTTGCGCACATGCCATCGTTGAAAAATCGTGCGCTGCGAGCCCAATACGGCGTTCCGGCAGTGGTAGCCCAAAAGAGCTCTGCATGGGACGGCTCAGCCACGGATCGGGATTGGGATCGCGTGGCCAGTTTCCCTCGTTCATCCCGCCAAGAATAAGTAAGTCGGCATTTTGCAGGCGCGCCTCCAAGGGGCCCCAAATATTTAGTCGTGGGTGTCGGCCATAACGGGGACGGACCACACGAGTGCTCATTAGTGTCGATAACAATGCTGGATAAATCTCCGGCTCGATTGGTCCAAGGACGGCTGCCGCCTGATCAAATTCACCAATGAATTCGGCTAGGATCTCGCCCGCGTCCTTTGCCCAAATTTTTGTTTCGCCAGAGGTCGTTGGATCGGCGGATAATGCTTCCGCTGCAGCAATGTGGGTTGTTAATACCTTGCCTATAGAAATTTTGGAGCCAGACATTGCGTTGGCGAACGGATCAGTTGCTTTCTTAAGCATGTTAAGAAGAGATACTGCGTCAGCGAGCAATTTGGAATTTGTGTTTGCTGGCAGCGAGCGCATTAATCCTTCCAAGCCCGGTTCGGGTCTTGGTCCGCGCAGAGCTAATAACTCCCATTGACGAACCCGAAGGAGGAAAGAGTTTCGATCTAAACCGCAACAGGCAAATGGATGCTTCAAGGCTGCAAGGGTTGATATGGGGGCGAAGTTTTTTGCAACCATCTCCGCGAGGAGCTTTAGGAAGAGGCCCGGTGGCGTTTCGGCCAATGGAACGCCGGCGGAGTCATCGATTCTGATATCCCATCGATTAAGCTCCGCGGCTACACGACGGGCGAGTTTACGATCTGGTGTTACAAGCGCAGCTGTCTGCGTAGCTTCTTCAAGGGACTGCCGCAGCGCCAAAGCGATGACTTTCGCCTCTTCCCCCTCTCCGGCGCAGTCGATCCGAGTGAGACCAGAAAGCGCGCCTTTGGGAATCGCTGGTAATGCACGCCACGTATCAGTCGTCGATGCCGGTCGCATGATTTGACTGACGAGTTTACGGCGTTCAGTGCTACTTTTGATACGATGCCGTGCTTCCTCATTAAGCGGCCAATCACGAACCTTAAACCGAGATACGTCCATTCTTTGCAGAAGACGAAGCATGCCGAATTGTGGATGGGTTTGATCTTCCAGCGCCGCCGCTGTGGTGTTGTCATCCATTAATGTGTCGAATGCCGGCAGTACCACCATTCCGTTCGGTAACTCAGCAACGCAGCACAAGAGCTCGGCGACGGCTGGGATACTTCCTGTCGAGCCGGCTGCAATAATGCGCCGTCCGGCTGGTGCAGCTTTCCATGCTGCGATTTGTTTGTGAAGGAGATGGTTGCGCCGCTCGGCGGGGTCAACACAACCTTCCGCTGCCAGCATTTCAGGCCATCGTTCCGTAACAACGCTCAAGAGATCAAGCGTTTTTTGCCAGTGTTTGGCGTATTGATCAGGAACAATAGTTTTGAGTTTGTCGAAACTCAGATTTTCGGTCTGCACCTGGTCCAGTAGTTTACAGAGGTCGGCTGCGAGGTACGTCGCATGCTCGAGCGTGATTTTCTCTTTTGCTGGTGACTGGTTCCGGATCGTACGCGCCAGAAGTAATTGGCGGCGCAATGGCGGTATCGCTGGTGCGAGTGGTGTGCCCTCTTCTGGAGGCAGATCGGAAAGCAATAACGCATCCTCATCTGCCTCACCAATCGGACGCATTTCCGGTAACAGTAGAGGTTGTCCTTCGGTTACACGAAGGAAACCTTCCCGCAGGGCACGACATGCTCGGCGGTTCGGAAGTAGTATCAGACAATCCGAAAGTGCAAATGGATCGGTGCCAATGTCGTTTATAACACCGTGAGCGAGGGCATCGACAAAAGAAATGCCGGCAGGAATTGTGAAGACCGATTTGGCCGTCATAGAAATTCGCTCTTAGGTATGCATAACGCAGTCTCAGCGATGGCCAGGTCTTCTGGTGTCCCGACGTGATACCAGGCACCATCATGAATGAGGCCGAACAGCCGATTCTGTGCCAGAGCTTTATCATAAAGTCGGTTAAGCGAAAAAGCCTCGACCTTTTCGCCGTCGAACAATCGCGGGTGCAAAACTTGTACACCCATAAAAACATATGGTGCTATGCCCTGATTGCCGCGCCGTTGGATCCGCCCGGTTTTATCCTGCGAAAAGTCGCCGTGGCCGTTATACCCGACGGCCCTCTCAATCGGTTGTAGCAACAGCATTGCATCCATTTCGTCGTCGCGCCACGCATTGCTTAATCGCGACAGGATAGATCGACCTAAATCAAGCCACACGGAATCACAGTTTATAACAAAGAAGGGTTCTGGACCCAGTAGTGGCAAGGCTTTGCAAACGCCGCCGCCAGTCTCTAGCAATTCTTTTTCCCAAGAAATCTGAATATCAGGTATCCCACGCAAATGGCTTCGGATCATTTCACCCTTGTAATGTGCGTTAACCGTGATCGAGCTAACGCCGGCGGTGCGGCACCGTTTCAAAGCGCGGTCGAGCAAAGTTTCTTCGCAAAGCGGAACGAGAGCTTTTGGCAGATTGTTCGTGAGTGGCTGCATGCGGACACCCCGGCCGGCCGCCAGCACCATCGCTTTTGCGATCGTTTTCATCCTTTGACACTTTCAGGGATTACGCGGTCTTTTGGTGGGATCTCGATAGCCAACCAAGCCGCCAATTCTTGTAATGTAGGGTGCATCAGGTTGCCTGCTAGCCAATTAAAGACCCGCGGAATGTGTTCGAGGTAGACCGGTTTATTGTCGCGGCGATCAAGCCGTGTGAATATGCCTATAATTTTCGCGCTTCTTTGTGCGCCTAAAACGGCGTAAGACCGAAGGTAGGCTTCACGGTCGATTGTGGGGAACGCATCCAAGTAACGGGCTGTCAGCGTTTTTGCCAATTCAGGTGATACGTCGCGGCGGGCATCCTCGAGGAGCGATACGAGGTCGTAAGTCACCGGCCCGTTGACGGCGTCTTGAAAGTCCAAAAGGCCGCATGCCGCGACGCCAGTGCGGCTGGACAACCGAATCAAATTGTCGACGTGGTAGTCACGGAGGATCAAGCTGTCTGGAATATCGCGCGCCGTTTGAAGTGCTTCTTGCCAAAGTTTTAAGTAGTAATTCCGTGTATTCGCCGGCGTCTCGCGACCGCGTATAGCTGGGAGGTACCAGTCAACCAATAAGGCGGCTTCATCTAACAGGCGTTTATCGTCATAGGGCGGTACGTTGTCGTGCGGCGTATAGCTTCGATGGAGTTTGATCAATGTATCAGTTGCCAGCTGGTAAAGCCCTAATTCATTGGCGCCGTTTTTCAGGAGGCGGGAATAGGTGTCATCACCGAAGTCTTCTAGCAGGAGAAATCCGGTTTTGACATCGTGCGCGATGATTCGCGGCGCACTGAGGCCAAGTTTCAAGAGTAGTTTGGCAATTCGGATAAAAGGCCGAACGTCCTCTTGCGGCGGTGGCGCATCCATTAACATCGCGCATCTGCCGCCGTTTTGTGTTAGCCGAATGTAACGGCGGAATGAAGCATCTCCCACCAAGGGTGACTGAACAGCATGCGCCCAATCAGTTTTGTTTAGAAAATTCTTCAATAATGACTCACGCATCGTCGCACCTCAAAGAATCGAGTGCCGCTCGCCATCGCTCATTTCCACTAAGAAATATTCGGCGAAAATTTTCGTCGGTTGAATTCGCGTTTTCAAGGCGGAGGTGAAGCGCTTGTTCGGGCAACGCTCTTCCGAGCTTGCCCGGCCATTCTATCAACGTTACAGCCTCTCGGTAGGCTTCGTCTAAGCCAAGCTCTTGGGTTTCTTCCGGACCTCGCAGGCGATAGAGGTCGCAGTGCCAAATCGGCAGTCGTTTCCCTTCATAGACCTGAACAAGTGTGAAGGTTGGACTTGGCACAACTGTCGCCTCTCCGTAGACGGCGCGAATAATGGCCCGCGCCAGCGTAGTTTTGCCACTGCCTAGGTGGCCTTCCAAGGCGATGATGTCGCCGACATGCAACACTCTGGCAAGGCGTGCACCCCAAGCCGTCAGTTCCGATTCTGAATGCATTATGACGGACCATGCGTTGTTTTCGATGCTGTTTTCGTTCATCTTGTTTGCAGCTCACGCGGTGTTTTGGTTTACCGTCTTTAAATAGGCAGGATGGAATGCGAGGTTTGCTGTCTCATACTTTGGCGGTATCTGGATTGAATCAATTAGAAGCTGCCTACTGAGTTCAATTTCATTATGACTTGCCGATAACGAAATTTCCATTTGCCTCGTCAGTGCAGTGAGTCTTTGGTTCTTTTTTTTTACCAGTAATTGCGGCATTAAGTGTGTTGGCTTTAGTTAGAATAGCCTCGGTAACCGGCTTCAATAATTCGTTGCATATTCAGCGGCACTCAAACAGTTTAAATACTGGCTAAGCGGCTAATTTGGCATGGGAATGACATTAAGCATCACCATCGGTTGACTGATTTCAAGTGGTGTTGGGAAAAATTCCTTGGACTGCTGGTACAATTGCCGGTTTACCCTAACTAACGCGGCGTCTGAGAATGTAAAATTTCTACAAAGAACAGAGACCAAGCGTTGGGCTTAGATTAACAATAGCAATCAGCCATATCAAAACTGCCGCCGTTTTGCTTTTCCCACCCGTGACCAGAAGGTATAAGCCACGCGGCTTTGGAGGCAGATAAAGATAGACGGTCTTTACGCTAAGAAGTCTATTATTAGTCTATTTGCCAGGCGAGATAATCGAGTGCGTTCTAGAAAACTGCCCCGAATTTAGTAGCGGTAATATTCCGGTTTATACGGCCCTTCCGTTCCGACGCCAATGTAAGTGGCTTGCTCCGAAGACAGTTGTGTCAATTGTGCACCTAACTTAGCGAGATGCAGCGCAGCGACTTTTTCGTCGAGGTGTTTCGGCAATACATAGACTTTTTGATCGTAATTTGCGTGATTCTGCCAAAGTTCAATCTGCGCCAGCACCTGATTGGCGAAGGAAGCACTCATTACAAAGCTGGGATGTCCTGTGGCGCAACCGAGGTTAACGAGCCGGCCTTCCGCCAACAGGATTAGTTTCTTCCCGTCTGGAAATTCGATCTCGTCAACCTGCGGCTTGATTGTATCCCATTTGAGATTGCGGAGTGCCGCAACTTGTATCTCTGAATCAAAGTGGCCGATGTTGCAAACAATGGAGCGGTCTTTCATTGCCCGCATGTGGTCAAGCGTAATGACGTCGATATTGCCTGTAGCGGTTACGAAAATATCACCGCGGGATGCGGCGTCTTCCATTGTAACAACTTCGAAACCTTCCATTGCCGCTTGCAAGGCGCAGATCGGATCTGCTTCGGTCACAAGGACGCGGCACCCTGCGCTGCGCAGGCTTTCTGCCGACCCCTTTCCTACGTCGCCAAAACCTGCGACTACAGCCACCTTGCCCGCCATCATAACGTCAGTTGCGCGCCGGATGCCATCCACCAGGCTTTCGCGGCAACCGTACTTATTGTCGAACTTCGATTTTGTTACCGAATCGTTGACGTTAATCGCTGGCACCAATAGTGAGCCTTCTTTTTCCATTTCGTAGAGTCGATGAACACCGGTGGTCGTTTCCTCGGAGAGGCCCCTCACGTTTTTCAAGAGTTCCGGCGTTTTTTCGTGCATGACCTGTGTTAAGTCACCACCGTCATCCAAGATCATGTTTGGGTACCAACCATTGGGACCTTCGATGGTTTTGTCGATGCACCACCAAAATTCTTCTTCGGTTTCTTCCTTCCAGGCGAAGACGGGGACACCAGTTACCGCAATGCCGGCGGCGGCATGGTCTTGCGTCGAGAATACGTTGCAGGAAGACCAACGAACCTCTGCACCAAGAGCTGTCAGGGTTTCTATCAAGACGGCGGTTTGGATTGTCATATGGAGGCAGCCCGCAATGCGAGCACCGGCCAACGGTTTTGAAGCCCCGAATTCCTCTCGCAATGCCATCAGGCCTGGCATCTCTGTTTCCGCGATTGCAATTTCTTTGCGGCCCCATTCTGCAAGTTCGATATCCGCAACTTTATAGTCTTGGGTTTCGCTCATTTCTTCCTACCAAATTGGGTTGGGCCCTGGCTTATTGGTTCGCATCAAGGCCTTATTTATCGGGGGTATAGCAAGCTAACCCGGACCTCACAAGCGATGGCACCGATTTGCAGCGAGTTGTCCGATCAAGTGAGCTCGTTGAAGTCATCCAATAACAATTCAATGCGCCTGGGATCCGACTGATCCATGATCATATCTACGCGTCGGATAGATGCCATTAGATTAAGTGCTCGGACTCGCTCCTTTACGCGCGGTAAAGTGGCGGCAGACATTGAGAGCTCACGTATGCCTAGACCCAAGAGTAAAGCCGTATAACGGGGGTCCCCTGCCATTTCGCCGCAAATGCTGATGGGGATTCGAGCCCGTAATGCTGCTTGGGCAGATAACTGCATTAGTCGGAGAACGGCGGGATGCAGTGGATCATAGAGATGTGCGACCTGCTCATCCGCTCGATCGATTGCTAGTGTATACATGATAAGATCATTGGTGCCGACTGCAAAAAAATCAGACACGCCAGCCAGCGCGTCAGCGGCTAGTGCTGCACCAGGAACCTCGATCATGATTCCGATTGGCGGCAACTTTCCTGTATCTATCCCACGCCGTTTCAATCGACGTTGCACACGCGCCGCTATAGCACGCACTTGCTTAACTTCGCCAACCGTTGAGATCATTGGCAGCAATATTCGGATGGGCCCATGACGAGTTGTGCGTAAAATTGCCGCGATTTGTGATTCGAAGAGTTTTGGCTGCCGAAGTGAAAAACGTATGGCGCGCAGCCCAAGGGCCGGATTAACCGCTTCAGAAATATGACTTCCAAGCGAATAGGCAAGTTTTTCGCCACCGACATCCAGCGTCCGTATGGTCACGGGCTGACCGTTCATGCTCTCAACTAGGCTTCGCAAGGTTGAGTACTGTTCCTCTTCGTTTGGAGGTGTGTCTCGGTTCATGAACATGAATTCCGTTCGCAGCAAGCCAATACCCTCCGCGCCAGATGTAACTGCGAGGTTGACTTCGCGCGGTAGTTCTAAATTAGCGTGAAGTGCGATACGTGCGTTGTCTTGTGTAACGCTTGGTAATGTGCGCAACCGTTCTAAACGTTGTCGTTCGCGCGCTAGCCGGCGCCGCCGGACGCGATAGAATTGCAGGGTTTCCTTCGATGGGTTGACGACGATGCGGCCAGTAGTGCCGTCTACTATTACTATCTGTTCACTTTCTATAGCCGCCGTGAGATCAGGGATGCCCAGAACGGCGGGTAGCTCCAACGACCGTGCCATAATTGCCGTATGTCCTTCAACACCACCCATGCCGGATGCGAAACCCGCTATTTGCCCGGGTTCCATGAGCGCCGTGTCTGCCGGGGTAATTTCGGTTGCGACAATGACACTTCCGGGTGGCGCCATTTTGAAGGCTTGATACGGCGTTTCCGTTAGGCTGCGTATGATGCGCGCACCAACATCGCGTACATCCTGCATTCGCGCGGCCATATAGGTGTCTTCGAGCTTAGCGAAGCCGAGGACAATTTGAGAAATTTCTGCTTGAACAGCGGCTTCGGCGTTGCGTTGATTTTTTTCAATCCGCTGCTCTACACCGCGGACTAAGCGTGAGCCAACTAACATCTGCTTGTGAGCGTCGAGCAGGATACCAAGTTCTTCAGCTGCAGCAGGTGGTAATTTCCGGGTCTTTAGTCGGAGTAAGTCAATTTGTTTTTCTGAACTTTTTAGAGCGGCCTGGAAACGCGAGATTTCGCCGGCGACTTGATTTTTTTTAATACGATATTCGGGAACATTGAGTGCCCCGCTTTCGATAACATGAGCTGGTCCAATCGCAATGCCTGCGGCCACTCCCACACCGTCAAAGAAGAGTTCCTGTTGTTGGTTATTTGGCTCAGTCTTCATCAAATCGATTGCTCACAAGATTCGCAATGGCCTCGATCGCGACTTCAGCATCCTTTCCTTTTGCACTTACTAAAATTGTCGAACCTTTACCTGCCGCGAGCATCATTAAGCCCATAATCGAGGTGCCACAGACTTCAGCACCACCATAAAACACTTTTATTTCCGCTTCGTAATACGATGCCGCATTTACGAATTTTGCCGCGGCTCGCGCATGCAGGCCGCGTTTGTTCGAGATCATTAGATTGCGATGGACCGCACTCACCCGAAACCGCGCCCCGCCAAAAGCGTTGAAGCTACATTAATGTATTTGCGCCCAGCCTCCTGCGCACAGACGGCGACTTCTGATAAGCCGCCGCCATCTCGGCTAGTCGCTAGCTTGATTAGCAAAGGCAAATTAATTCCCGCGACCACTTCTACATTCGCTTGTTCCATAATGGAAATCGCTAAGTTCGACGGCGTTCCGCCGAACATATCCGTCAGTAGAATCACACCGTCTCCCGAATCCACGTCTTTTGTCGCAGCTAAAATTTTTAATCGGCATTCCTCCATGTCATCATCCGATTCGATACAGATCGCTGCTATTTGATTCTGTTTTCCAACAACATGTTCAAGCGCTGAAATGAATTCCTCAGCTAGCCTTCCATGTGTGACGAGAACCAAACCGATCATTTGATGAACTCCATCTCAACTGTCCTCTGAAGTCAGCTCTAAATCGCGATGGTATAACTGAATCTGTAAGTCTGGTGAACTAATCGTATCGTAAAGACGTTTCGCGGTGAATACTGAGCGATGCCGCCCACCTGTACAGCCGATAGCAATCGTTAGATAACTTTTTCCCTCGCGTTTAAAGCGCGGTAGCAACAAGGCCATCATGCTCTCCAATTGATTCATGAATTCCGTAAAGTCAGGATCTTTGGAAACGTAATTTCCAACACGTTGATCGTGTCCCGTCAATGAACGGAGGTCGTCTACATAATGCGGGTTACGCAAGAAGCGGACGTCGAAAACGAGATCGGCTTCACGTGGGGTCCCTTCGCGGAAAGAGAAGGAAATTATAGATACACGGAGGCTAGGGCTGTCTTGAGGTGCGAAGCGTCCAACAAGCTGACTTTTCAGTGCCCAAGGTGAAAGATGGCTTGTATCGATGAGAATATCAGCGTCACTTCGGACCATCCGCATTGCCCGCCGTTCGAGCTGAATACCGACAGCCAATGGCCTTTCGTTTGCCAAAGGGTGACGCCGTCGTGTTTCTGTGTAACGCTTGATCAGGACATCGTCGTCGCAATCCAGAAAAATGGTTATTAGGGGGCATCCGATTTTTCTGCGCAATCGTTTGAGTTCTGAATGGAAAGCACCGCCAACGAAATCGCGATTTCGAATATCGAGCCCAATTGCTAATGCACGATCAGCTACTCCACCTCTTATGAGGTCCTCCAACAACGAGAAGGGAAGATTGTCTACTGCTTCAAATCCCAAGTCTTCGAAAATGTTTAAGGTCGATGACCGTCCAGCGCCGGACATGCCTGTAACGAGGACTATTTGGGCAGGTTTTTTTTCTGCAGTCATCATTCAATCTTAATGGGGTTGAGTGTCAAAGCCATTTTTAATTTTGCAACGGCAGAAGAATCAAATGGATTTAGCAAAATCGCACGGACTATTCGCCCCAAGACTACGGTTGTATGATTTTCGGGAAGACGTTCAATTTGCCGACTGTTTACAAGGTCGGCAATCAACTTGATGGGGGCTTCTGATACGTAGGATACCTGAACGATACCGAAACCACGCACCTCAAGCTTACCCGCAATTATCTCTGGCGCCTGCGCTACAATGCTGTCGTTAAGCACGCTTAATTCCACGCGGTCATCACTAATTAAGACACCCCCGGCATCCATCAGTCGCAAGGCAAGGTCAGACTTTCCGGCGCCGGAGGGCCCCCGTAGCAGAACACCGTTTCCATCGAATGCAACCGCTGTAGCGTGTACAGTTTTCATTGCGGTAAGCCTGCGGCGCGATATGCGCTCTGTCAATCTTGAGTAATAGGTAAAAGAATGACGAAGCGGGCCCCCCGGAGGCTACCATCTGTTGCATATCGATTTTCGGCGTGGATTTTGCCGCCGTGTGCTTCAATGATTTGTTTTGATATAGATAGGCCCAACCCCGAGTGCGTGCCAAATTTTTCGCCCTCGGGCCGTTCCGAATAAAACCGGTCGAAAACCGCCCCGAGTTTACCCTCTGGCAGGCCACGCCCCTCGTCGAGGACATCTATTTGGACAAAATTTGAATTGCGAGAGAGGCTTAGTTGGACGCTACTGCCAACGGGGCTGAAGCTGATGGCATTTTGAATAAGATTTCTAAAGACTTGGACAAGGCGGTCCTCCATTCCTTTGATGCAGAATGGAGGTTTGCCGATCACGTTGACGATCACTGAAACGTCGCTTTCTTGAGCAGCATAAATCTCCGTTAAGGCACCCAACATTCCGGCGATGTCGACAATGTCCGATTCCGCACGGCTTAGTTCAGCATCGAGGCGGGATGCATTTGAAATATCCGTAATAAGACGGTCGAGACGGTGGACGTCTTCTTGGATAATTGCCATGAGTTTTTTTTGCTGTTCCGGGTCCGAAATCCGAGTAGCCGTCTCAACGGCGCTTCTCAGTGAGGTCAGTGGGTTTTTGATTTCGTGACTAACATCGGCGGCAAATCTTTCAATTGCGTCCATTTTCTGGTCAAGAGCGCTGGTCATTTCTCGCAAGACACCAGAGAGATCTCCGATTTCGTCATTCCGTGAAGTGAAATCCGGAATTTCGTCAACACCTCTTCCAAGACCGTGGCGGACACGTTCCGCAGCGGTCGCCAATCGAAGAATCGGTCGCGCGAGAGTACCAGCAAGATATAAAGACAACATCGTCGTTAAAATTAGAGCTATTGCAAAGACTGCAAATACGGTCACTCGGACAGATTGCATAGCTGCTTCGATCGCAGCGTCGTCCTTCGAAACCATAAGCGCACCGAGAACATGCCGATAACGTTGAACGGGCACTGCTACGGACAATAATAATTGGTCCGATTGCGTGACGCGGACATATCCAGTTGCTTCTCCTGACAAGGCATGGCGGACTTCGATAAGACTCTCGGAATTCTGAACGTGTTGTTCAACGTAGCGGTCCAAATTTCGCCATCCCGGTATCAAATTGGAGACTGTTTTAAGGCCATTGGATATGATTTGAAGTATCCAGTGCGGATCATTTAATTCCTGTACGGATACTTCGAATTGTCGGCCCATGAGATATCGGCTGTCGGCAATCAATGCGCCGGTAGGCGCAAAAAGCCGGGAACGGATAGTGCCAGGTGCGCTAAGCCTCCACATAATTTGCCGAGCAATGCGAAGATTTATTAGCTGTCGGCTAGTAGGGGAAATTTCGATAGCTCCTTCACCGATTGCGCCCGCAAACGTTTCTGCTTGGAGGCGAAGAGCATCAAGTTCTGACTCGATTAATCCGTCTTGATAAGGGCCTAGGTAAAGAAGTCCTGCGATTGGGACAACCAAAGCAGCGACATTGATGGCTAGTATGCGTCGAGTTAACGGCGATATTCGTCGTCTCATACCAGTATTCGAAGTGGTGCCTTCAGAGGCGCGGGGTGTCTTTTTGTTCACGATTCGCGAAATCGGTAACCCACTCCGTAGAGCGTTTCAATTTGCGCGAAATCTGAATCAAATTGGCGAAATTTAGCCCTGAGCCGTTTGATATGGCTGTCGATCGTCCGATCATCGACATAGATACTTTCGCCATAGGCCGCGTCCATGAGTTGATCTCGCGTCTTCACGTGCCCTGGCCGTTGTGCCAGGGATTTTAATAGTAGAAATTCTGTGACTGTTAACTGCACTTCACTGTCGTTCCATGTGCAGAGATGGCGCCCCGGATCGAGGGTGAGATCACCCCTAACTATCGTGCCTTCTCCCTTGGAATTGTGGATGTCACGAACTTCGCTACGCCTTAAAAGCGTCCGGATACGCTCGATTAAGAGTCTTTGCGAGAAGGGTTTTTTAATATAATCGTCAGCACCCATTCGGAGGCCAAGAACTTCGTCAACCTCGTCGTCTTTTGACGTCAGAAAAATCACTGGAATTTGAGTTGATTTGCGGAGCTTCTGGAGAAGCTCCATACCGTCCATCCGCGGCATTTTGATATCCAGTACAGCGAGATCGACCGGTTGGCGACTCAGGCCGCGCAAAGCGCCCTCTCCATCCGTGTAGGCGGCTACTTGGAAACCCTCTGCTTCGAGAGCTATCGAGACGGAGGTCAATATATGTCGGTCGTCGTCGACCAGTGCAATTTTGTGATGCATTGTATACTCTAACCCAGTTTAGCAGTTCATGGTCCGAAGCTACAATCGGATTTAGTCAAACAATAATAAGGCAAGATTAAGGCGATTTTGCGCAGCGGGATTATAAAAATTTTTAATAATTGGTTTGGATCTCGGGGCTGCGGCGATTTGTCTACTCGCGCTTCTATCTCTAGGAAAGATATCACGGGCTTTGAATTTTGACTCTCTGGATACGGCTAATGAGGCGTGCACCAAACGCGGCTTTGATAGGTGTTATGCTTGCTGCGCTAATTTTAATTGCGGTCGTCGCATATACGGCCTGGATGCGCCTGACGTTGCCTGGAAATTCTGGAACAGCTGTAAGCGCCGGCTTTAAGGCCGCTGTTAAAATTGGTGGTCCGTTCGTTTTGACGAATCATTTTGGTGAAAAAGTGACGGCTTCGACCTATCTGGGGCAATATCTATTCATTTATTTTGGTTATGGTTATTGCCCTGACATTTGTCCAACGGAGTTGGCCAACATGGCGGCAACGCTTGATAATCTAGGTTCAGCTAGTGCCCAAGTACAGCCGTTATTTATAACGGTGGACCCGGAACGGGACACCGTTGAATTCCTCTCCGAATATGTTGCTCAGTTTCATCCGAACTTCGTGGGCTTAACAGGCACGCTAGCCGAGATTGCTTCTGCCGCAAAGAGTTATCGGGTTTTTTACAGGAAAGTGGATAGCGAAGATTCTTCAGAATATTTGATGGATCATTCCGGTTTTGTCTATTTAATGGGTCCGGATGGTTTGTTCCTGACAATGTTTCGTGGTGGGACAAATCCAGAATCAATTGGGAAAACAATTGCTACCTATATTCAGAAGGGAAAAGCTGGGGCCTGAAAAACTGAGCTGTGCATTTAAGTAGAAAAATAAATTTTCAATTAGACGTTAGGTCACTGTTGCTTTCCGCTACGTAAAATAGGTATCAACATCATATCAGAGGGATCGTGGGACTTACCCGGTCCGTGCGCAAGAGGAATGGGACAGTTGCAGCAACACAGTCAATTCGGCCTGGAAAACCACGGCCTCAACAACGGGGCTTCAGTTCATTGGAATTTAGGCCCGGAGGCGCTTTATGAAGCGACGATCCGCGAAAGAAGTGGAATGGTATCGCAAGGCGGTGCTTTGGTCGTTGAAACTGGAGCCTATACGGGCCGGTCCTCGAACGACAAATTCATCATCGAGGAAGAGACCTCTCGCGATAATATTTGGTGGGGTTCAGTCAACAAGGGCAATACGGAAGACCGCTTTAATATGCTTCGATTGCAAATGTTGGCGTATCTGCAACGGCGCGAGATCTTCGTTCAAGATCTCGTTGTTGGAGCCGATCCGTCTTATCAATTGAAAGTTCGCGTAATCAGTGAAAGCCCGTGGCATAGCCTTTTTGCGCGTAACATGTTTCGTCAACCTAGCGTGAAAGAAAGAAAAAATTTTGTTCCTGAGCTAACGATCGTGAATACGCCATATTATAAGACCAATGGGGAGCGTGATGGCGTCAACTCTGAATGTGCGATCATGATGAATTTCAAGGAGCGGATGGTTTTGATTACCGGCACGCAGTATGCCGGCGAGATCAAAAAGTCGGTGTTTAGCTATCTCAATTACGTTCTGCCAGATCGAAACGTATTGCCGATGCACTGCTCGGCAAATATTGGAGGAAAAGGCGATGTTGGTATTTTTTTCGGCCTATCGGGCACTGGGAAAACGACACTTTCGGCGGATGGTACTCGTACCCTGATTGGCGACGATGAACACGGTTGGACTGATACAGGCGTCTTCAACTTCGAAGGCGGATGCTATGCTAAGGTGATAAATCTGTCAGCAAAGGCGGAACCGGAAATTTACAAAACTTGCAGCATGTTTGGTACCATTCTCGAGAATGTTGTAATGGATCCGGATACACGGGTACTTGACCTTGATGATAAGTCGCTAACAGAAAACACTCGTGCGTCTTATCCGTTGTCGTTCATTCCTAATGTGGAGATGAGTGGCGTTGGTGGACAACCGGAAAATGTCGTCATGCTGACCGCAGACGCTTTCGGAGTCATGCCACCGATCAGCCGCCTCTCGGCTGACCAGGCGATGTATCATTTTCTCTCTGGTTACACGGCTGTTGTTGGGGGCACAGAGCGGGGTTTGACCGAACCAAAAGCTACATTTTCGACGTGTTTCGCAGCAGCATTTATGCCGCGTCATCCGACAGTTTACGCCAAGATGCTCGGCGAGCGGATTGCTAAGACCGGCGCTAAATGCTGGCTGGTGAA